>JBLMXA010000704.1:0-3736 GCA_050257515.1 Acidobacteriota bacterium
GGCGAGCTGCGGCGCTGGCTCCACGGCTTCGACGGGCCGCAGCGCGATCACGCGGCCTCGCGTCACAGAAATCCGAACCTCAAGCCGGCGACGGCCAGCGCGGCGAAGTCGCGCTGCTGCAGATCGGGCAGCATCGCCTCGAGGTGCTGGCCGTACGCGGTCAGCACCGCACCCGCCGACACGGCGAGGTTGCCGACGATGCCATGCGACGCGAGCAGCGAAGCCTCGGCGAACGGGCTCACCCGCACGTAGTCGGCGATTCCGCCCGCGACGAAGCCCCCGGATCCGTACGGGGCGGGCTGCGCGACCTCGTACGCCCGCGTGTACACGACACCGACGCCCACTGCCGGACGCAGCTCCCAGCCACTCGCGCGGATCGGGCGCGCGACGTAGAGCGTGGCGCCGTAGTCGTTGAGTCCCTGCGTCTCCAGCGTCGTGCCGTCGTTCGCGCTGCGCTGATCGCTCGCGATCGCGAGCGCCACGCCGAAGTTCCAGCGCGAGCGGTGCAGCACGTCCACCTCGGCGCGCAGCCCGTGGAAGCTCGACTTGTTGCCGCCGAACAGCAGGAACTCGCCGACCCACTGGTGCGCCCGCGCCGGCACGCCCGTCTCGCCGACGTCCTGCAGCGGCGACGCGCCCGGGCCTCCGGTCGGATCGACGATCGGCTCGAGCGAGGGCGGCTCGCGCGACTCGACGGGCGCGGGGACCAGCTGGACGTCGCTGCGAGCGTCGACGGCGACCGGCCCGGGCTGGCCGTCGTCGGCCCAGCTCGCGACCAGCGCGCCCGCGGTCTGCGCGTCGGCGACGATGCGGTCGCGAACCGTGCCGCGGTCGTCGCGCGCGATCACGTACAGCCCGCCCTTGGTCTCGACGATCCGGACCTCGAGCGAGATCGTGCACCGGCGGGTCGTCGCGAGCCACGCCTCGACGATCTTGCGCGCGTCATCCGGAGCGCGCACGACGTCGACGCTGCAGGGGGAGGGCGTGGTCACCGGCTCGGCGAGCACCGGCGCGCTGGCGAGGACGATCGCGAGGACGAGTGGGCTGCGCATGGGTGTGGGTGTCGGGCCGGGGACCGCGCGGTGTCCGCACGTTGTTACCAAACGCGGTCCCCGGCCTTCATCGACGTGGTTGCCGCTCGCGCGGTTTTCATCGCAACATCTCACCTGAGCGTCGCTCACGGTGCTACTGCCTCGTCATGACGACCACGACGAGCTCGTCCGCCGCTCCCGTCGCGACCCGGCCGCCGCCCGACGGCTGGCCGCGCATCTCGTCGAGCCCGACCTACGACGACGCCGCGAAGGCGATCGCCTGGCTGCAGCGCGCGTTCGGCTTCGAGGCCAAGCTCGTGATCGAGGCCGGCGGCGGCAAGATCGCGCACAGCGAGCTCGTGCTCGGCGGCGGCCTGATCATGATCGGCGACGCGAAGGCCGACGCGCGGCCGTGGCGCCAGAGCCCGGCGGCGCTCGGCGGCGCCAACACGCAGACCTTGTGCGTGTTCGTCGACGATGCCGACGCGCACTGCGAGCGCGCCCGCGCCGCCGGCGCGACGATCGCGATGGAGCCGACGACCACCGACCACGGCGCGGCCTACTGGACCGATCGCAGCTACGAGGCGATCGATCTCGAGGGCCACCACTGGTGGTTCATCCAGCGCATCCGGTGACGAGCCTGCCGCGGCCGACGCGGTAGACTGCTCGCCTGATGACCGCGACGACCGATCCCGAACGCCTGCAGCGCGTCGCGCTCGGGCTCGCCGAGGCGGTGGCGGCGCGCGCCGACGGCAAGCGCGTCAAGCTCCCGGTCGTCCCCCAGGCCGACGCCGCCGGGCTCGTCGGCATGATGCACGCGCAGCTCGACGACGCGATCTCGCGCCGCGACGCCCAGATCGGCAAGCGCATGGCCTGCCACAAGGGTTGCAGCTCGTGCTGCGTGTCGCCGGTGCTCGTCACCGAGGGCGAGGCGGTCGCGGTCGCCGAGTGGCTGCGCGAGCCCGCCAACGCACCCGTGCGCGCGCACTTCGACGCCGCCTACGTGACGTGGCGAGACAAGCTCGGCGCGCTGGTCGCCGAGGCGAGCGCGCCGCGTGATCCCGACGAGAACCTCGAGTGGTGCATGAAGGCCAAGCGCCGCGAGGCGATGTGCGCGTTCAACATCGCCGGCGCGTGCTCGATCTATCCGGTGCGCCCGGCGCTGTGCCGCAAGACCCACGCGCTCGACACCAACACGTACTGCGGCAGCGACGGCGGCAAGGTCGACTACTACGAGCACGCCGAGACCGAGGCGCTCTACGAGCAGCAGCACGAGATGCGCTTCGCGCTGCACTCCGCGCTACGACCGAGCGGCCACCTCGATCTGCTGTGCTCGGCGGTCCACCGCCTGCTCGGCGGCGCGTCTGCCGGTCGCAACGAGCCGTGCCCGTGCGGGTCGGGCAAGAAGTACAAGAAGTGCCACGGCGCGAACGCGTGAATCAGTTGTCCGGCGCGCCCTGCGCGATCCACCGCCGCACGAGGTCGCGGGTGTCGACCGCGAGCGCGCCGGTGTCGTAGGGCATCGCCTTCAGGCAGTCGCCGCCGACGCACGCCGTCTGGTACATGCACTGATCGCTGTCGAGCTTGTGCATCAGGTAGCTCGCCATCGGATCGCCGGCGGTGACGAACGGCATCGCGGGCAGCTGCCCGCTCGGCTTGCCGACGAGCGCCGCGTAGACCTTTTCGGAGTCGCTGCCCTTCGCGAGCTCGGCGCCGAGGAACAGCCCGCCCTGCGGCGAGCTGGCGATGCCGTGACACACCGAGGAGCTGCAGTGCTTCGTGAACACCGGCATCACCGCGGTCTTGAACGAGATCGTCGGCGACGTCAGATCGGTCGAGCCGGGCGGCGTGTACGGCATGCACTCGCCGGCGTCGGCACCCCACGTCGGCGGTGGCGTGCCGCACGCGCCGAGCACGATCGCGAGGACGCCGAGGCGGATCACGACGCGATCGCCGCCTTGACGACCTTGCCCGAGACGATCGTCGAGCTGGTGACCGCCGGATCGACGCCGACCGCCGTCATCACGGTCTTGCCGAACGACGCGAGCGTGTCGGTCGGCGCGATGTCGCCGCTCGGCGAGCCCGCGCCGCTCTGCGAGTTGATCGCGAGCGCGCCGAAATCGCCGCCCACCGCGCCGAGCCCGCCGACGATGCCGCCTGCGAACGGCTTGCCGATCGTGAGCGACACCTGGTGGTTCGGATTGTGCTGGCGGCCGTCGGTGTTGCTCGGACCGAGCGTGCGGCCGAACACGTTGAGCGACACGAACGACACCTGATCGAACAGGCTGCCCCGCGCGTTCGTCGCCGCCTGCAGCTGCGTCATCAGCGACGCGATCGCGCCGACGCCGGTGACCGTCTGCGCCGCCTCGTTCGCGAGGCCGTTGTCGTTGTGGTTGTCGCCGCCGAACGGGATGTGGATCGCGATCACCGGGGTGACGTTCATCTGGATCAGCACGATCGCCGCGGTGATCTGCGAGGCGACGCTGTTGTCCTTGATCGAGCCGAGCGCGGCGAGCAGGTCCTGGTTGATCGTCCGGATCTGCGACTGCGACGTGATCAGCGAGTCGAGGTACGCCTTCTGCGCCTGCGTCGCGTGGTCGCGGTAGATGTCGTCGATCTGCGAGAGCGTCTGGTCGCGCTGGGTCTGGTTATTGGTCACGCCCGCGAGCGGACCCGCCGGGTTCGTGAGCGTCGCCTTGAGCGCG
>JBLMXA010000705.1:0-7933 GCA_050257515.1 Acidobacteriota bacterium
GTCGGTCGCGGTCGCGAGCCGGTCGCCGAGCGCGGCGAAGAACGGGTTGCCGCGCAGCGCGCGGGCGGCGCTGTCGCTGCACGCCTCGGCGACCCACCGCTCGATCGCCTGGTGCGGCTGCACGATCGCGGCGCGCAGCGCGCCGGCGCCGAGGATCGGCGCGTCGGCATCGGCGAGCGCGACGCCGAGCGTGTCCTGCAGCCGGCGCGATGGATCGATGCCGAGCAGGCCGACGCGGCGGCCCTGCGCGGCGAGCGCGAGCGCGTAGCCGGCGGCGAGCGTCGTCTTGCCGACGCCGCCGGGGCCGAGCAGCACGTGCAAGCGCGCGGTCACCCGACACCTCCGAGCCGCTGCACGACGTCGCGCGCGGCGAGCCCGGGCAGCTCCGGCAGCGACACGCTCGGGCAGCCGACGCGCGCGCACAGGTCGGTCTCGATCGCGACGCGCGCGCGCAGCTCGCGATCGATGTCGGCGAGCGCGCCGCGCGAGCGCTCCGACAGCGGCACGCCGGCGAGCCAGCCATCGTCGGCCTCCGCGATGCCGGCGGCGCTGCGGTTGACGACCAGGGCGAGCGGCGCGCGGCCGAGGCGCTCGCGGACGCGCGGCACGAGCTCGAGCGTCTCGTCGACGACGAGCGGCTCGGCGAGGCTGACGACGATCGCGCCGGTGCGCGCGGGATCGGCCATCAGCTCGACGACGCGGCGGGTCTCGACCGCGAGCATGCCTGCCGCGCCCATCCCGGCGAGCTTCGCGGGGATGTCGAGCAGCGACGTGCCGTGGCCGGTCGCCGGCGCGTCGACGATGATGCGCTCGAACGCGAACCCGGCCTCGCGCTCGGCGAGCGTCACCAGCCACCACAGCTGGCCGAGGAAGAACATCTCCGCGAGCCCGGGCGCGACCTCGAGCAGGCGCGCGACCGGCCGCGCGCGGATCACGCGGCGGTAGACGAGCCCGACGTGCAGGTGATCGACGAAGTAGGCGCGCAGCGCGTAGTCGAGCGTGAAGTTGCACACGCTGATGCGTGGGGCGATCGCGGTCGGTGTCGCGCCCGCCGCCGGCGCGCCGAACCACGGCGCGATCGGATCGGCGACCGCCCACTCGACGATCAGCGCGCGCTCGCCGCGTGCGGCTGCCGCCGTCGCCAGCGCCGCGGCGATGGTGCTGCGGCCGACGCCACCCTTGCCGAGCACGAAAACGATGCGCGGCAGCGAACCCGGCTGCAGGCATGTCGCGTCTTGCAGAGATCCGGGCATCGCAACCGCGGCATCAGCAAGAAGCGTGCACGGCAGACCGCTTGCACGGCTCGTCGTGCATGGAGATCCGGACGCGGCGCGACATCTGGGTGCACCTGATGCTGTATCCGGGGCACACGCTGCCGACCGCCGCGGCGCCGATCCTCGTCGGGATCGGGCTCGCGCTGCACGACGGCACGTTCGCGCTGTGGCCCGCGCTGATCGCGTTTCTGTGCAGCTGGCTCGTCCACGTCGGCGGCGTGTTCCTCGACGTCCACGAGCTCGTCAGGCGTCATCCGCTCGTGCGCGAGCATCCCGAGCTGAACGACGCGGTTGCGCGCGGCGAGCTGCGCCTGCCGATCTTGCGCGGCGCGACGCTCGCCTGGTTCGGCGCGGCGATCGTTCCCGGCATCTACCTCTACCGCGTGGTCGGACCGTTCTCGATCATCCTCGGGCTGATCGGGATCCTCGGATCCGCATCGTATGCGCTCGGCCGCCGCTCGGTCGCCGCGCGCGGGCTCGCCGACCTCGTGTTCTTCGTGATGTTCGCGTTCGTCGCGACACCCGCGACCTACTACGTGCAGGCGCTCCACGCGCCGCTCGCCGCGTTCGTCGTCGGCCTGCCGATCGCCGCGCTCGTCGTCAACGTGCTCGTGATCGACGACATCCGCGACGTCGACTTCGATCGCGCGAAGGGCTGGCGCACGACCGCGGTGCGGTTCGGCATCGCGACGAGCCGCCGCGAGCACCTCGCGTTCACGCTGCTCGCCTACGCGTTGCCGCTCGCGTTCGCGGTCGTGTGGGGACCGTGGCTGCTGCTGCCGCTCGCGACGCTGCCGCTCGCGGTCGCCGCCGAGCGCGCCGTGCAGACGGCGCCGCGCCGCGAGGTGCTGATCCCGTGGACGCCGCGCTCGGCGTTGCTGGCGATGGGCTACGCCGCGCTGCTCGCGGCCGGCCTCGCGCTCGCCTGAGCGTCACCACTCGAGGAAGCGCGCCGCGCGGTGCCAGCGGCGGTGCGCGCGGCGCTCCGCACGACGCCGGCGGCGCGCGTCGCGAGGCGTCTCGCCCGGGCGCATGGTCGACAGCTCGAGGTTGCCGAGCTTGATACGGCCGACGATGCGAACGAGCGAGCGCCGGTGGCCCGGTGCACTCGAGCGATCGGTGCGGTCCTCGACGCTGGCGAGCAGCGACGAGGCCTCGACCTCGACGTCGACCCCCGGCGGGACGATCACCTCGACGTGCCCCATCGTGATGCTGACCTCGATCGTGGTCTCGCTCGCGGCGAGGCGAGCCTCGCGGAGATCGAGCACGAGGTTGCCCATGACGACGCGCGCGGCGAGCTGCGGCGGCACCGTCCACGGTCCCCGGCGCTCGGTCGAGCCCATCACGATCCGCAACCGCTGCGCCGGGACGAGCGCGGTCGCACGCGCGGGCACGAGATCGGTGACCAGCGCATCGAGCTCCGCGGGCGTCCGCGCGGCGTGGACGAGCGCGAGGCGGCGCTCGAGCTCGTCGAGCTCGAACGTGCCGATCGCGTACTCCGAGGACAGCCGGTCGACGACCTGATCGCGTCGGTCGGTCAGCAGCGCATCGTTCATGCCTGTTCTTGTAAGGGCTCGAGCCCGGGCGCGCCGTGCATAAGCCTGACGCGGACGTGAAGAAACCTGATTGCGTGAGTTGGCTTACACCTCGCCTACCGTGCGGAACGTACCGATTCACGCTCATCGCGGAATGACCTAAGCTTTTGGAGCGGGTGGCCAGCGATTTCGACGACATCGAGACGGGGGTGTCGAAGGAGGCGGGAGGAGACACGCGACTTCACGCGACGGTCAGCGTGGACGGCGCCGTCACGACCGCGCAGTTGCCCCAGGACGGCGAGGTGACGATCGGCCGCGCGTCGACGTGCGATCTCGTCGTCGCGCATGGCTCGGTGTCGCGGCATCACGCGACGCTGCACCTGTCACCGCTCGAGATCGTCGATGTCGGCAGCCGCAACGGCACCAGGGTGCGCGGCCGGCGGCTGTCGCGCGGCGTGCCGACCTCGCTCGCGATCGGCGAGGCGATCCGGCTCGGCGAGGCCGCGATCCTCATCCATGCCTCGTCGTCGGACTCGCTCCCCGACGCGCTGCCCGACCACGGCCGCAGCCCGCACCCCATCGACGCGGAGTGTGCGCGGTCGGCGCGCAGCTGCTCGCCGTTCGCGGTCGTGCAGCTCGCGCTCGAGCGCGACCGGCCCGCGGACGTCCACGAGGTGCTGCGCGCGACCCTGCGCACGTCGGATGTCGTGCGCGCCGAGGGCGGAACGGCGCTGCAGGTGCTGCTGGTCGACACCGGCGGCGATCAGGTCGACCTCGCCGTCACGCGCATCGCGAACCGGCTGCGCGAGCGTGGGATCCGCGCGCGGCTCGGCGTCGCCCGCTATCCCCACGACGGCGTCGAGGCCGATCAGCTCGTCGCGTTCGCGCACGAACAGCTCGAGCGGCCGCCCGGGGAGCCGCCGACCGCGATGGACGGGGTGCGCGAGGTGATCCGACAGGTCGCCACCGGCGAGCTGTCGGTGCTGATCAGCGGCGAGACCGGCGTCGGCAAGGAGCTGTGCGCCGAGATGATCCACCGGCTGTCGCCGCGCGCGGCGCGCCCGTTCGTCAAGCTCAACTGCTCGGCGCTCGTCGAGTCGCTGATCGAGAGCGAGCTGTTCGGGCACGAGAAGGGCGCGTTCACCGGCGCGACGTCGTCGCACGAGGGCCTGCTCGAGGCGGGCAACGGCGGCACCGTGTTCCTCGACGAGATCGGCGAGCTGCCGCTCGGCATGCAGGCCAAGCTGCTGCGCGTGCTCGAGCAGCGCGTCGTCCGGCGGGTCGGCGCCGCGACCGAGCGCAAGGTCGACGTTCGCTTCATCTGCGCGACCAATCGCGATCTCGGCGAGGAGGTCAACGGCGGGCGGTTCCGCCGCGATCTCTACTACCGGATCAACGGCGTCACTCTCGCGGTGCCGCCGCTGCGCGAGCGCGCGAGCGAGATCGTGCCGCTCGCGCGCGCGTTCGCGAACCGCGCGCGGGGCGGCGCGCCGGTGACGCTCGGCCGCGAGGTGATCGCGGCGCTCGAGCACCACAGCTGGCCCGGCAACATCCGCGAGCTGCGCAACACGATCGAGCGCGCGGCGCTGCTGTCGTCCGGCGGCGCGATCCGGCCATCGCACCTCGTGCTCGAGCCAGCGCGCGACAGCGCGGTGACGATCCCCGTCGAGCGGATGTCGAGCTCGACGATCCCGCCGAAGGAGCGCACGTCGAGCGAGCGGATCTCGAGCCCGACGCTGCCGCCCGGCGATCGATCGCTCGCGAGCGCGGTCGCCGAGCTCGAGCGCCAGCGGATCCTCGACGCGCTCGAGCAGTGCGGTGGCAACCAGACGCGCGCGGCGCGCCTGCTCGGGATCTCGCGCAACACGCTGCTCGCGCGGCTCGACGAGTACGGTCTGCCCCGGCCGCGAAAGTGAGCGACTAGCGCCGGCGCTGGGCAAGTTGCCCAATCGCTGGGCAACCTACCGTGGCGTAACATCAGGGATCCCTGCGAGTTAGCCCGGGTACGGTCATTGCTCATCTGCGTGGTCATGCGGATCACGCTCTTGGTCGTCGCCGTCGCGGGTGCAGTCGGATGTGCGGGCTCGGCTCCCCAGGAGCCAGCGAGCAAGGGCGTCGTCACGGTCGACGAATCGTCCGCCACCCGCATCGCGGGCACGTACGCGCAGGGCGACGACACGCTCGCGTACGAGGCCAAGGAGCTCGAGCCGAACCTGTTGTCGGTGACGCTCCAGCTGCACGGCCTCACGCTCGACGCCACGCTCGACACGCGCAACGGCAACCGGATGTGGAGCCAGGACGCGTTCGCGACCGCGACCGGCGAGGACACGGTGATCGCCGAGGACGACATCGCGATGATCGCCGCGTTCGTCAAGGCGATCGAGGCCGAAGACCTCGGCGTCTCGGAGGGCGACGGCCTCGCGTTCCACTTCGGCGCGGTGATCAACCTGTGGGGGCAGTGGATCCCGGCGATGACGCCGACCCGCATCAAGTTCGAGGATCGCGATCGCGCGACCGACATGTGCTGGTGGGCCTCGGCTCCCGATCGCTACCACTCGTACGATGGCCACGACTGCAGCAGCTGCTCGGGGGATCCGATGCAGGGCCAGGGCTTCAGCGCGTGCTCGAGCTACGGCG
Source organism: Acidobacteriota bacterium (assembly GCA_050257515.1). Taxonomy (GTDB): domain Bacteria; phylum Myxococcota_A; class Polyangia; order Haliangiales; family Haliangiaceae; genus JABFXX01. Next base: position 5,447 of record JBLMXA010000705.1, read on the forward strand.
CCTACGGCCCCTACTACGGCAGCACGACCTACTACTACTACAGCGGCGCGTGGCACACCTCGTCGAGCGGCCACGGCAACGGCTCCTACATCACCGGCGACTGCTTCGGCCGCTACGGCGCCGGCTGCGGCACCGGCAACGGGTACTTCCAGGAGAACGGGTCCCACGACCACTGCGTGCGCAACGCACACTCGATCATCAGCGCGTGGTGCTCCGACGAGCTGTGGAACACGACCGACCCTTATAATTGCTGGTAAGTTGCGTCTCGCCTGCGCCCTCGTCCTGCTCGCCGCGTGTGCTCGGTCGACTCCGAGCGAGCGCGAGCTCGTCGCCGGCGCGCAGGACGAGACTCGCCGGTTCTTCGCGCTCGCCGAGGGCGGCGACTGCGACCACCTCGAGGCGATGATGCAGCTGCCGGCGCAGTGCCACAACATGGTGCGCGAGTTCCTCGACACCCACGCTCACCTGCTCGCGATCGACGAGGCCGAGCTCGACGGGCGCGACAAGCACGTCGTGCTGGTCACCGTGAAGGCGCAGACGACGAAGGAGCTCCGGCGCTGGATCGTGCGCGCGAAGTGGACCGCCGGCGGCTGGAGGCTCGCGCTGTGAAGCTGCGCACCCTGGCGCCCGCGTTGCTCGCGCTCGCCGCGTTGATCGCGGTGTACGTCGTCGCCACGCGCGACTCCGAGCCCGCGGCGAGCGCGCCGGTGCCTGCCGCGCCGGCCGTGGCGACGACGCCCGCACCGGCGGCGCCGGCGCCCGCGATGACGCCACCGCCGGAGTTGCCGACCTCGCACGCCGATCCGACGCAGGATCAGCCGCCGACGATCACGCCGCACGTGCTGTCGCCCGACGAGTACGCGGGCCACGAGGCCAGGCCGAACAAGCCGAAGATGACGCTCGACGACAAGCTCGCGGCGACCCGCACGCACCTCGAGGTGATGGCACGCCGCGCCAAGCTCCTCGAGGCCGAGATCGCCGAGCTCGAGCGGACCGGCCAGCAGGACAAGGCTGCCCAGCAGCGCATCGTGTTGCGGCGCCTCGAGGCGCATGCCGACAAGCTGCGCGCGGACGTCGCCGCAGGACGCGAGCCCGAGTGAAGTGGGCCGCGGTCGTGCTCGCCGGGTGCGCCGCGACGACCGGCGAGGCGCAGCAGGCGATCGTCGGTGGCAGCGCCGATGGCAGCGACGACGCGGTGGTCGCGGTCGTCGAGCGGCCGGTGTGCTCCGACGCGTTCACGATCACGTGCAGCGGCACGCTGGTCGCGCCGCAGGTCGTGCTGACCGCCGCGCACTGCGTGACGCCGGGGACGCCGCTCGAGGTCCACGTCGGCACGCCGGTCGGCAGCGGCCAGTTCATCGCGGTCACGGACGCGATCCGCGATCCGATGTTCGACGACGCGACGCACGCGTACGACCTGGCGATCCTGCAACTCGCCGAGCCCGCGAGCGCGAGCCCCGTGCCGGTGCCGACGGCGACGCTCGACGCGAGCTTCGTCGGTGCGACCGCGCGGATCGTCGGGTTCGGCGTCGACGCGCCCGGCGCGCTCGCCGACGGCCAGCGCCGCGCCGGGACGATGCAGATCGCGAGCGTCGACGCGTACACGTTCACGGCGATGCCGGCACCGAGCAACACGTGCGGCGGCGACTCCGGCGGCCCCGTGTTCGTGACGACCGGCGGCGGCGAGCAGCTGCTCGGCGTGCCGGTCGCCGGCGACGCGCTGTGCAGCGCGAACGCGATCGACGGCCGCGTCGACGTCTCGGTCGCGGACTTCGTGCAGCCCTACGTCGACGCGCCGGTCCCCGCGGGACCGCCGCCCTCCGCGCCGCCGTGCATGACGCCGGCGACCATGGGCGGTGGCTGCTCCGCCGGCGGCGCACCGGGCGCGGGCCTCGCGCTGCTCGTCATGGCACGCAGGTCAAGGCGCCGAACGCGGGCCTGAAGCAGGTGCGCACGTGCCTGGCGCGGGCCCGGCGCGCGAGCGCGTCGGCGTCGAGCGTGGTGAAGAACCGCAGGTAGCGGCCGCCTGCGAGCGGCACGGTGACGTGCAGGAACGGATAGTCGCGGCGGCGCGCCGGCGAGTGCTCGTCGATCTCCGGATCCTCGGGCGGCCGCTCGTTGATCTTCGGGAAGATGAACGTCAGCTGGGAGCGCTGCATGAATTCGATCGTCGGCCATCGCGCGTGGCCCGGCAGGCGCTCGTCGGGCAGCCGCAGGTAGAAGTCGCGCGTGACGTGCGGCGACACGAGCCCGGTCGCGTCGATCGTGCGCAGGTCGTGGCCGTACGCCATGTAGCCGGCCCAGTCCGCGAGGATCGAGTCGCCCGGCTCGGCGAACACCGCGAGCGCGCGCGCGAACTGCGCCGGCTGCTCGGGCGCGATCGTCAGGATCCGCTTGTGATCGGCAGGCGGCGGCGCGCCCGGTGACACCGCATCCGGATCGAGCTGGCGGTACGCGTGGCCGGCGGCGAACAGCGCGAGCGCGGCG
>JBLMXA010000706.1:0-6268 GCA_050257515.1 Acidobacteriota bacterium
CGACCTCGGTCTCGACGTGCGCCGACAGGAACACGACGAGCTCGGCGAACCGCACGTCGCCGGCGGCGAGGCTCTTCGCCTTCGGGATGTCGACGATCACGGTCGCGGTCGCGTGCGGCACGATCGCACCGTCGACGTGCACCTGCGCGCGCACCGACGGATCGGGCGTACCGTCCTGCTGGCGCATCTCGCCGATCTCGAAGCGCGCGTCGGCGTCGCGGTCGAACGGGTTGCGGATCTCGAACGAGCCGCTCGCGGGCTTGCCGGGATCGACGGCGAGCTCGAGCACCTTGTGCGGCGCGCCTTCGCCCCGCGCGCGCCGCGCGATCCGGCGGACCTGCTCGAACAGCATCTCGGCCTGCATGTTGCCGAGGCTCAGGATGTTCGACGCGTGCTCGAGCTCGAGCTTCGCGAGCTTGTAGAGGAAGTCGCCGAGCCGCGCTCGATCGGCGTCGAAGTCCTCGCCGGCGATGTCCTCGTGCAGGTGCTTGAGCCGCTGCAGGCCGGTCATCACGTCGGCGGCGGCCTCGACCGACTTCGCTCGCAGATCGTCGAGTAGCTTGCGCTCGTCCTTGCTCATGATTCCCTCGCTAGTTCTCGCGGTCGACGGTGAACTCGATGATCGCGCGCAGCACGTCGCGATGGCTCGACGGTAAAAGCCACGGCTCGATCGCGCGCAGCGCCTCGCGCGCGCGCGCCGCGTGGTCGTGGCCGACGGTGGTCGCGTACGCGATGCTGCCCTGCGCGTCGATCCAGGTGAGCAGCGCGGCGACGTCGGCGGCCGCCTTCGCGCGGCGCGGCGTCGCGAGGATGTCGCGCGCGCGGGCGCGGTCCGTGTCGTCGAGCGCGCGCAGCACGTGCAGCAGGATCAGCGTGCGCTTGCCCTCCCACAGATCGCCGTGCGCTTCCTTGCCGTAGCGGCCGCCGCTCGTCAGGTTGAGCACGTCGTCGCGGATCTGGAACGCGATGCCGAGCTCGCGGCCGAGCTCCTCGAGCGCCGCGAGCTGCTCGTCGGTGGCGCCCGCGACGATCGCGCCGATCGCGATCGGCGCGATGAAGCTGTACCAGCTGGTCTTCTTCGTGACCATGCACCGGTAATCGTCGTCGGTGACGTCCCAGTGGCACCGCCGCACCCAGTCGAGCTCCATCGCCTGGCCCTCGGCGGTCTCGCGCGCCATCCGCGCGATCATCTGGAGGATGCGCAGCGCCTTGCCGACGCCGACGTGGCGGGTGTTGTCGAGCAGCGGCGCGAGCGCGAGCGCGAGCATGCCGTCGCCGACGTTGATCGCGATCGGCACGCCGTGCTCGCGGTGCAGCGTCGGCAGGTCGCGCCGGCTCTCGGAGCCGTCCTCGACGTCGTCGTGGACGAGGAACGCGTTGTGATAGAGCTCGAGCACGGCGGCCGATGGCAGCACCGGCTCGAGGCCGCCGCCGAGCGCGCGGCAGGTCGCGATGCACAGCGCCGGGCGCAGCCCCTTCGCGCCGCGCAGCGGGTACTCGAGCATCAGATCGTAGAGGATCGGTCCGCACGGGCTCTCGGCAGGCACGAGCCGGCGAATCTCGTCGATCGCGAGCTGGCGACAGTCGGCGAGGTAGCTGCGCAGATCGATCATGGCGCTCCGAGGATCCACTCGAGCTGGCTGCGCGCGACCGTGCGCAGGCCGAACCGGATCGTCGCGTCGCGCACCGCGCACAGGGTCGGGTTCTCGACCGTGCTGTTCGTCGCGGTGAGCCAGCACAGCCGCGAGATCGTCGCCGTGCGCGTCGCGCGGCACCGCTCGTACGCGCGAAGGCCTGCGTCGACGCTGGCGGCCGAGGCGAGCGCATCGGCGAGCGCGAGCGCGCTCTCGAGCGCCTGGCACGCGCCCTGGCCGAGGTCGGGCGTGCTCGGGTGCGCGGCGTCGCCGAGCAGCGTGACCGCGTGCTCGCCCCAGCGCGCGATCGGCAGCCGGTCGCAGATCGCCGTGCGGAAGATCCGTTCCGCCGGCGTCGCCTCGATCAGCTCGCGGATCGGCGCGTGCCAGCTCGCGAACGTCGCGAGCGCGTCGTCGCGGCGGCGGTGCGTCGCGTACCAGAACGTCGCGCCGCCGGGCAGCGGAGCGGTCCAGAACCTGGGGCCGTGCCCGATCGTCGCGACGGTCACGCCGTCGACGACCGCCGCGGGCCGCACCGGCGCGACGCCGACCCACGCGTCGTGGTCGCTCGTGCGCGGCTCGTGATCGCCGTGCAGCTGCGCGCGCACGCGCGAGTGCAGGCCGTCGGCGCCGACGAGGCCGTCGAGCTCGACCGCGCTGCCGTCGTCGAACCGCGCGATCACGCGGTCGCCGGCGTGCTCGTAGCCGGTGAACGCGAGGCCGGTGCGCACGACCTCGTCGGGCAGCGCGCCGCGCAGCACGTCGATGAGGCCCGGCCGCGGCGTCACCACCGTCGGCCCGCCCGAGCGCTCGCTCCACTCGCCGATCGGCAGCGTGCTCAGCAGGTCGCCGCGCGCGGTGCGCACCTCGGTCCTCGCGATCGCGCCGGAGATCGCGCACACGGCGTCGGCGAGGCCGAGCCGGCGCAGCGCCTTGATCGCGTTCGACCACAGGATCAGGGCTGCGCCTTGCGGCCGGGCGACGGCACGCTCGAACACGGTCACCCCGAACCCCGCCTGGCGCAGCGCGATCGCCGCGGCCAGGCCGCCCACGCCTCCCCCTACGATCCCTAGCCGCATGGTGAACAGCGACAGCTTCGTCCCCGCGACGACGGGATTCAATGCACCTCGCCTGGAATTGTTGGAACGCCAAGCTGGTCTAACGTTAGGGCCATTGAAGCTCCGCGAACGTGTCGGCGTCGACGATGCCGTGCTGCGGAAGATCGCGCGACGACTGGAAACGCATCACCTGCCGGCGCACCGAGTCGTCGAACTCGGCGCCGGTGCCGGCGTCGTAGCCGGCGAGCCGCAGCAGCTCCTTGATGCGCATGATGCAGCGGCCGCGATCGCCGAGCTTGAACAGGTTGAAGCGATCGAGATCCATCGCGCGGCCGCTCTCGTTCGCGAGCCGCCCGTACTTGTGGACCGTCCACTGGTCGTGTCCCCACGGCGCGGGTGCGCGTGGGTTCTCGAGCGTCGTCGGGTCGACGACCCACAGCGGATACGCGTCGAACCCCGGCGTCGCGTCGAGCGCGCGCCACGCGTGCTCGCTCGTGTGGATCATCGGCCGGATCGTGTGGCCGTGGCGCGCCTCGAGCTCGGTCTCGACGATCGACAGCCACTCCCGCACGTGCTGGGCGCGAGACCGCGCGGACTGATCGGTCTCGAGATCGAGCACGGGGGGCAGATCGCCTCGCTGCAGCTGCACGGTCTTGAGGAACTGGACCGCCTGCGCGATCGGATCGTGGCCGTGGCGATACACGTGGATCGCACCGCGGCGGATCCGCGCGAGCTTCATCGCCGGCCACACGCGCGCGAAGCTCGCGTCGGGGTACGTGCCGGAGGTCGCGCGCACGAACGCGAACGACTTGCCTGCCGCCCGCAACCGCGGCCAGTCGATGACATGGCCATCGGTGTTGGTGAAGTCGACACCGAGCATGACCTGTCCCCCTTTCGAGGCGCGAGAAGGTGCCATGCCTCCGGGCTGCCCTGACCCGCTGTACGCGAGTCCCAGACCCCTGCGTGTTTCGCCAGACCCGGAGAGGACGTCTGAACCTTTTCGCATGGCGCACCCACCACTCAGCAGCCCCCGTGCCACACGCAAGTAGCCGAACTCCGCGGGCGAAGGGGGGCCGGCGGTGTCGATCGCGATCCGAATCCGCGATCGCGATCGCGGCCAGCCGGGCGTACCGTCCGTACCAGGTGGGTCGCACGCGTCGCACGCTGTCGCACGGTGACGGGAGCGGAGACGCGTGATAACTGACACTCGCGAGCGATGACACGTCTGGCAGTCACGATCTCGCTCCTGTGCGCCGCTGCCGCGTGCCACAAGAGCTCGGGTCCGCCGCAGCCGCAGGGGCAGAGGCCGCCTCCGGAGGTCACGGTGGTCACGATCAAGAGCGAGCGGATCGCGCTCAAGACCGAGCTCTCGGGGCGCACGACGGCGTCGCTCGTGTCGGAGGTGAGGCCGCAGATCAGCGGCATCATCAAGGCGCGCCGGTTCGAGGAGGGCGCGCACGTCAAGCAGGGCCAGGTGCTCTACCAGATCGAGCCGGCGCAGTATCGCGCCGCGTTCGAGGCCGCGCAGGCCGATCTCGCGAGCGCGAAGGCGCAGCTCGAGGCGGCCAAGCTCAAGGACGAGCGGTTCCAGAGCCTCGTCAAGATCGAGGGCGTGTCGAAGCAGGAGGCCGACGACGCGCGGCTCGCGCACGAGACCGCGCAGGCGGTGGTCGCGCAGAAGACCGCGGCGCTCGAGCTCGCGCGCATCAACCTCGGCTACACGTCGATCACCGCGCCGATCAGCGGCACGATCGGCAAGTCGTCGGTGACCGCCGGCGCGCTCGTCACCGCGAACCAGCCGACGCCGCTCGCGACGATCCGCTCGCTCGATCCGATCTACGTCGACCTCGTCGAGTCGAGCGAGCAACGGCTGCGCCTGCGCGCGCAGCTCGGCTCGGGCGCGCTCGAGCAGGGATCGACGAAGGTCAAGCTGATCCTGCCCGACGGCCAGGCCTACGCGCACGAGGGCACGCTCGAGTTCGCCGAGGTCGCCGTCGACGAGGCGACCGGCTCGGTCACGCTGCGCGCGAAGTTCCCGAACCCCGACGGCACGCTGCTGCCGGGCATGTACGTGCGCGCGGTGCTCGACGAGGCGGTCGATCAGAACGCGATCCTCGCGCCGCAGCAGGGCGTCAGTCACGACGCGAAGGGCAACGCGAGCGCATACGTCGTCGGTCCCGACGGCAGGGTCGAGGCGCGCACGCTCGTCGCGACGCGCATGGTCGGCGATCGCTGGCTGGTCGAGACCGGGCTCAACCCGGGCGACCAGCTGATCGTCGAGGGCCAGAACAAGGTCGGCCCGGGGATGCCGGTGCACGCGATCGAGCAGACCGCAGCGACCGGATCGGGCATGGGCTCCGCGATGGGCTCCGCGATGGGCTCGGCCGTGGGATCGGGATCGGGGAAGTAGATGCTGGCCCGGTTCTTCGCGAGCCGCCCGGTGTTCGCGTGGGTGATCTCGATCGTGATCATGCTCGCCGGCGTCGCGTCGATCCTCGCGCTGCCCGTCGCGCAGTACCCCGACGTCGCGCCGCCGAGCGTCAGCATCTTCGCGAGCTACTTCGGCGCCTCGGCGCAGACCGTCGAGAACAGCGTCACGCAGGTGCTCGAGCAGCAGCTCACGGGGATCGACGGCCTGATCTACTTCTCGAGCACGTCGAGCTCGACCGGCAACGCGAGCATCAACGTCACGTTCCGCCAGGGCACGAACCCCGACATCGCGCAGGTGCAGGTCCAGAACAAGGTCCAGCAGGCGATCCCGCGGCTGCCGCCCGTGGTGCAGCAGTCGGGCATCGTCGTCACGAAGTCGCAGACGAACTTCTTGATGATCGTCGCGATCTACGACGAGCTGGACCGCCCAGGCGAGGAGAAGGACATCGCCGACTACCTCGGCAGCACGCTGCAGGACCCGATCGCGCGCGTCAACGGCGTCGGCAGCATCAACGTGTTCGGCGGCGCGTACGCGATGCGGATCTGGCTCGATCCGGCGAAGCTGTACGCGCTGTCGCTGATGCCGTCGGACATCGAGCAGGCGATCACCGCGCAGAACGTCCAGGTGTCCGCGGGCAAGATCGGCCAGCAGCCCGCACCGCCAGACTCGCAGCTGGTCGCGACGGTGACCGCGCAGTCCAAGCTGCAGACGCCCGAGCAGTTCCGCAACATCATCGTCAAGTACGACGCCGCCGGCGCGATCGTCCACCTCGGCGACGTCGCGCGCGTCGAGCTCGGCAGCGAGTCGTACGACTTCGCGACGCGGTGGAACGGCCACCCGGCCTCGGGCATGGCGGTGCTGCTCGCGCCGAACGCGAACGCGCTGAGCGTCGCCGACAACGTCAAGGCGGTCGTCAACAAGCTCGAGCACACGCTGCCGCCCGGCTGGAAGGTCGCGTACCCGTTCGACAACACGAAGTTCATCCGCGTCTCGATCGAGGAGGTCGTGAAGACGCTGATCGAGGCGATCCTGCTCGTCGTGCTCGTCATGTACGTGTTCCTGCAGAGCTGGCGCGCGACGCTGATCCCGGTGATCGCGGTGCCGGTCGTGCTGCTCGGCACGTTCAGCGTGCTGCGCATCCTCGG
>JBLMXA010000707.1:0-3187 GCA_050257515.1 Acidobacteriota bacterium
TCACCGCCTACGAGTTCTCGATCCTGCGCGCGCTCGCGCAGCGGCCGGGCAAGGTGCTGTCGCGCGAGCAGCTGCTCGATCTCGCGAAGGGCTCGGCGGATCTCAGCTTCGACCGCTCGATCGACGTTCACGTGTCGCGCCTGCGCGCCAAGCTCGGCGACGACTCGCGCAACCCGAAGATCCTCAAGACCGTCCGCGGCGCCGGCTACATGCTCGCGGGAGGCGACTGATGGCGCGCCGCAAGATCGCGCTGCGCATGTACGCGTTCACCGCGGCGATCGCGATCGTCACGATGGCCGCGCTGTACGTGCTGCCGCGGTTCGTCGGCAGCCCGCGCTTCCTCGAGCCGCAGGCGGCGCTCGTGCAGAGCATGGTCGACCGCCTGTCGACGCGCACCGCCCAGAAGCAGGGCGAGGTGATGGCCCGCCTGCAGCAGCGGCTGCACGGCCGGCTCGCGCTGCTCGACGCCCAGGGCCACGTCGTGCGGTCGACGCTGGACCCGCCGAACACGACACTGTCGAGGTCCGAGCGCGCGACGCTCGCGGATGACAAGTGGGCGCTGTCGTGGGGCCGCATCGTCGTGCGCAGCGACGACGGCACGCTGATCGGCGTCTACGAGCCGTCGTACGGCGGGTTCCCGTGGGCGTTCGTGCTGCCGCTCGGCGCCGGCGTGCTCGTCGTCGTCGGCGCGGCGACGCTGTGGTTCTCGCGCCGGCTCGTCCAGCCGCTCGCGCAGCTCGCCGAAGCTGCCCGCCGGTTCGGCGCCGGCGACACCACCGCACGCGTCGAGCTGCACCGCGACGACGAGCTCGGCGATGTCGGCCGCGCGTTCGACGACATGGCCGATCGCACGAGCGCGCTGATCACGTCGCAGCGCCAGCTGATGGGCGATGTCTCGCACGAGCTGCGCACGCCGCTCGCGCGCATCCGCGTCGCGCTCGAGCTCGCGGCCGAGGATCCGTCCGCCGCGAAGGAGCTGCTCGCCGACGTCGGTACCGATCTCGACGAGATCGATCAGCTGATCGCCGACATCCTCGTCACCGCGCGGCTCGACAGCGACGCGCCGCTGCAGCGCAAGGCGACGCCGGTCGGCGAGCTCGCCGAGCGCGCCGCCGAGCGGTTCGCCGCACGCCATCCGGGCCGTACGCTCGAGCGCCGCATCGAAGGCGACGCGCGGACGCTCGACTGCGAGCCCGTGCTGCTGCGCCGCGCGCTCGACAACCTGCTCGACAACGCCGCGAAGTACTCGCCCCCCGACGCGCCCGTGAAGCTCGACGTTCACGCGAACGGCCAGGCGATCGCGTTCGAGATCGTCGATCGCGGCATCGGCATGACCGCCGAGGAGCTCGAGCGCGCGGGCACGCCGTTCTGGCGCGCCGACGGCAGCCGCACGCGCAAGACCGGTGGCGTGGGCCTCGGCCTCGCGCTCGCCCGCCGGATCGCCCGCGCGCACGGCGGCGACGTCACGCTCGCATCGAAACCTGGTTCCGGCACCACCGCACGGCTCGAGGTTCCGCTACCAACAGGTGCGTCATGAAGTGGATCGTACGAAGCATGCTGATCGCGCTCGTCACGGCAGGCGTCGTGTTCGTGATCTGGAAGAAGCCGTGGGCGAAAGGCGAAGCCCCGGTGACGTTCGCGACCGTCAAGGTCACGAAGGGCACGATCGCCGCCCAGGTCACCGCGTCCGGCACGCTGTCGGCGCACACGACGGTGCAGGTCGGCGCCCAGGTCACCGGCCGCGTCGTCGAGCTCGACGCCGACTTCAACGCTCCGGTGAAGAAGGGCCAGGTGCTCGCGAAGCTCGATCCGAGCCTCTACAAGGAGGCGATCGACCAGACCCAGGCCACCTACGATCTCGCGCTCGCGAACGAGAAGAAGGCCGAGGCGGCGCTGATGGACGCCGACCGCCAGTACAAGCGCCAGAAGGGCCTCCAGGACCAGCAGCTCGTCGCCGGCGCCACGGTCGAGGGCTTCGAGCTCACGTACCTGAGCGCGAAGGCCTCGCTGTCGGCTGCGAAGGCGAGCGTCGCGCAGGCGGCCGCGAACCTGCAGCAGGCCAAGACCAACCTCGGCTACACGACGATCTACTCGCCGATCGACGGCGTCGTGCTGACGCGCAGCTACGACATCGGCCAGACCGTGCAGGCATCGTTCTCGGCGCCGACCTTGTTCACGATCGCCGAGGACCTGTCGCTGATGCAGATCGACACCGCGGTCGCCGAGGGCGACGTCGGCCGGCTCGCGGAGGGCATGAAGGCGACGTTCTCGGTCGATGCGTTCCCCGGCAAGACGTTCGACGGCAAGGTCCGCCAGGTCCGCAACAACGCGACGACGACCTCGGGCGTCGTCACCTACGACGCCGTGATCGACGTCGACAACCAGGAACACCTGCTGCGCCCGGGCATGACCGCGAACGTCACGTTCGTGCTCGCGTCGGTCGAGAACACCGTCAAGATCCCGAACGCGGCGCTGCGCTTCAAGCCGAGCAAGGAGCAGCTGATGGCGCTCGCCGACAAGTTCGGCCTGATGCGCGGCCGCGGGCATCGCGGCTCGGGCTCGGGCGAGGCGGGCGGCGGCTCGAGCGCGCCCGGCGTGCCGGGCAGCGGCATGCGGATGGTGGACGGGGCGTCGGGCGCGTCGGGTCAGAGCGGCAAGCCGAAGGATCCGGACCGCAAGATGCTGTGGAAGCTCGTCGACGGCAAGCCGAAGCCGGTGTTCGTCAAGATCGGGCTCACCGACGGCTCGACGACGCAGCTCGTCGAAGGCGAGCTGCAGCCCGGCGACGAGCTGATCACGGAGATCCAGGGCCTCGAGAAGAGCACGCGCAAGATGGGAGCGTTCTAGTGACCGACGTGCCCCCGCTGATCGAGATGCGCGGGATCGAGCGCACGTACGTGATGGGCGACAACCTCGTCCACGCGCTGCGCGGCGTCGATCTCGTCATCGAGCAGGGCGCGTCGATCGCGATCATGGGCACGTCGGGCTCGGGCAAGTCCACGATGATGAACATCATGGGCTGCCTCGATCAGCCGACGAAGGGCAAGTACTTGCTCAACGGCAAGGACGTGTCGCGGCTGTCGCGCGCGCAGCTCGCCGACGTGCGCGGCCGGATGATCGGCTTCGTGTTCCAGAGCTTCAACTTGCTATCGCGCACGAGCGCGCTCGAGAACGTCGAGATGCCGCT
>JBLMXA010000708.1:0-11651 GCA_050257515.1 Acidobacteriota bacterium
CGGCAGCGTGGTGCGGCCGTGGACGCGCGCGCCATCGACGAACGTGCCGTTGCGGCTGCCGAGATCCTTGATGAACCAGCCGTCGTCCGCGTGCTTGAGCTCGGCGTGCTCGCGCGACACCGAGCTGGCCAGCACGACGAGCTCGCCGTCGTGGCTGCGCCCGATCGTCGATTTCGACGCGACCGCATGCGCGACGCCGAACCCGTCGACCACCCACGCATCCGCATCGGTCGGCTCGACCTTGGAGCGCACGTGCTCCGCGATCAGTCCCTCGCAGGGGGCGACTTCCTTGGCGCACGGCCGGCACAGCACCCCGACTTCCTCGGTGACACCACAGCACAGGCACCCCATAGCGCACCCATCATACGCCTACTCGACGTGGGCGGGGATCGTCTGCCAGGCGACGCCGCCCTGCGCGTCGCGGACGACCACGCAGACGATGCCGTCTCCCGCCGCCTCGGCGTCGAGGATCGCGGCGGGCTGCCGGTAGTGCTCGAGGGTGCCGAGCGACGTGTACCAGGCGTAGCTCAGGGGATCGGCGCCGGCGGCCGATGCAGCGAGCTGGGGCTTTGTGCCCCGGATCGCCTGGACCGGCGGCATCTCGGCGAGGCTCGGGTTGGCGGCGAGCTCGGCGAACACGAGCTGCTTGGTCGCGGCCCACGGCTGGCCGTCGATCCTCAGCGTCACGGTGATCGCCGGCGCGAGCGGCGCGGGTGACGTGACGTACCAGCCGTCGGCGCGGCGCTCCGCCGCGAGCGGGCCGGCATCGACCGCGTCGGGCACCGCCTCGAACACGTCGCCGGCGTCGTCGCCGGCGAGCACGTCGATGCGCACCGCGGTGCCCGGCGGCGCGTGCGCGGGCTCGGCACGCACGGCGAGGATCTGCGCGTGATCGAGCTCGAACGGATCGCTCGAGCTGGTGCAGGCGGCGACCGCCGCGAGGAACACGAATCGCTTCATGGCTAGAACTCCCCCCGGACGCCGAGCGCGGGCAGGATCGGGATGCCCGTGACGTCGGTCCGCTTCGTGTAGTTCTGGTTGTACTGGACGGCCACCACCGGCGCGTTCACGTACACGTTCGAGACGTCGAGGTACGCCGACAGCTTCCAGCCCGCGAGCTGCCAGAAGTGATCGACGCGCAGGTCGAGCTGGTTCGGGGCGGGCTCGCGCAGCGAGTTCACCGCGCCGTAGATCGGGCTGTACGAGTTGCGATCGCTGTCGAACACCGCGCTGGTCACCGGCGTGTACGGCAGGCCGGTCGTGTACTGGAAGCGGCCGCCGACCTGCCACTGCTTGGCCGCGCCGAGCTTGTACGACGCGAGCACGACCAGGTTGTGCGTCTGGTCCTCGTCGAACTTGCGCCACGGGTCCATCGGGTGGTCCTGGCGCTCCGAGCGCGCGAACGAGTACGACGCCCAGCCGAAGAACCGCTCGCCGCGCGCCTGCAACAGCATCTCCGCGCCGTACGAGCGGCCGATGCCGGAGTTCTCGTAGGTGTCCGAGCCGTCCATCGCGGTCGAGTCGGCGCGCGCCGCGCGCTGCGTGATCAGATCGTTGCGATCGATGTAGTACGCGGTCGTCGACAGCGTGACGCCGGGCGCGAGCTTGCTCTCGATGCCGAGCGAGCTCTGCCACGCCCGCTCCGGCTTCAGATCGGCTTGCAGGTTCTCGTCCTGGTTGTCGGGCGGCCGCGTGTACAGGCCGAACGCGCCGATCAGCGCGGTGTCGTCATCGAGCCTGACGCGCGACTGCGCGCGCGGCTGCGCGACGACCGCGTGGTCGTGGCGGAAGTCGTCGACGCGCACGCCGACGGTGGTCTTCCACGCCGCGATCGGCGCGACCTCGAACGCGCTCCACGCCGACAGGTTCGCCGCCGTGCCGCTGTTCCGGGTGTCGATCAGCGGGTCGTACGTGAAGTTCGGCATGCTCGGATCGCCTTCGTGCGGCGGGCGCGGGAACTTGACGTCGACGGCGAAGCCGACGTCCTCGGCCTGGCCGCCCGCGATCAGCGACACGCCCTTGCCGAGCTCGACGCGCGCGTCGTCGCGCGCGGTCAACGACTCGTTGTGGATGTGCAGGTGGCGCGTCGTGCCGACCTCGAAGCCGATCCGCTGGTTCAGCGCCGACACCGCGAGCTTGTTGTAGGCGCCCTCGCGATCGTAGGTCGCGGCCGCGATCGCGCGCTGGAAGCTCGTCGTGTTCGAGAACGAGCCGGAGAGATCCGGATCGCTCGCGTTCGTGGTGTCGGTCGAGATGCCGAAGTCGTCGTCGCTGCCGAGCAGGAACGCCGACAGCTTCCAGTGATCGGTGACCTTGTAGTCGGCGCGCGCCTGGTAGTCGTAGTAGCGAGGCAGCGCGGTGAACGCGAGCGAGCTGCCGCTCGGCACGACGAGCGGGATCACCGCGTCGATGTAGCTGCGCCGCACCGACGCCGCGAACGAGCCGCGCTCGCCGAGCGGGCCCTGCACCATCGCCTGCGCGTGGATGAACGAGACGTCGGTGAAGCCCCCGAGCTGGTGGTCGCCCTCGCGCGACGTCACCTGCACGGTGCCGCCGGACGCCTTGCCCCACTCGACGCCGAAGCCGCCGGGCGCGTACACGAGGTCGCCGATCATCTCGCCGGGGATCACCGACGTGATGCCGCCGAGGTGATAGAGCAGCGGCACCTCGAAGCCATCGACGTAGATCCGCGAGTCGGCGGGGTTGCTGCCGCGGATCACGAGGCCCTGCTGCGGGCCGAACCCCGCGGTGTTCGCGACGCCGGGCAGGTTCTTGATCGCCTTCAGCGGATCGCCGTTGCTGCCGGGGATCTTCATGATCTCCTCGCGCTGCATCGACACCTCGCCGGCCGCGGTGTGCTCCTTCTCGGCCTCGACGACGATCTCGTCGCCGCGCAGGCTGACCGGCTCGAGCGTGATCGCGACGTCGGCGGTGCCGTCGGTCTTCGCGTCGGCGCGCTGGTACGACGGATCGACGATCGCGAGGTGCCAGTGGCCGGGCGGCGCCGGCGGGAACGTGAACTCGCCGCGATCATCGGTGACCGCGACCTCGTCGGTCTCCTCGCGGTAGACCGACGCGCCGGGGACCGGCTTGCCGGTGGTCGCGTCCTTGACGACGCCGTGCACGACGACGTCGCCTTCCTGCGCGTGCGCGGCCGACGCGGCGGCCACGAGCGCGAATACCACGTTGCGGATGCGCATTCGATGGCTCCTTAGCCCCGCACGCGAAAGCGGTACGGGATCTGGTAGCGAACCGGCACGGGCTGCGTGCCCACGAGCGCCGGCTCGAAGTCGGTGTGCTTGGCAGCGGCGAGCGCCGCGTCGTCGAGGCCGAACTCGGCGTGACGCACGACGCGCGCGCCGGTGACGTGACCTTGCTCGTCGAGCTCGACCTCGACGACGACGAGCGCCTCGCGCTGCGCGTCCTTGAACGCGGCCGGGATCTCCGGCGCGACCGCATGCTTCGCCCTCGGCATGCGCGAGACCTGGAAGATCGGCACGAAGTGCCTGCCCGCGGGCTTCGCCGGCGGCGCCGGTGGTGCCGGCGGCACGGGAGGCGCCGGCGGCGTCGGCTCCATGGTCGTGCCGGTGCCCATCTCGCCCTCGCTGGTCGCGCCGGCCGCGAGCGCCGGTCCGCCCTTCGTCGCGTCGGGATCGATGCCGATCTTCTGCGTCTCGGGCGGCGGCGGTGCGGCGGGGGCCGGCGGCGTCGGCCGCGGCGCGAGCTTCTTGACGAGCCGCGGCGGGAGCTTCGGCTTCGGTGGCGGGGGTGGCGGCGGCTCGACCTTCGCGAGCGCCTTCGGCTTCGGCGGCGCGAGCGTCATCTCGATCGCGTGGTGCGGCTCGGGCCGTCTCGGCTGCCGCACCGACAGCCACGCCGCGAACGACGCGTGCGCCGCGACCGACAGCGCGGCCGTGAGGATGAAGATGTCGCCCCTCATCGTGCGTCCTCCACCTCCGTCGGCAGCGCCAGCTTGTACACGCCGCCCGTGCGCAGCGCGTTCATCACCGCGACGATGCGCTCGTAGTCGACGCCCTTGTCGCCGCTGACCGACGCCTGCGCGTCGGGGCCGGCATGGCGCGCGGCGTCCTCGATCGCGGCGAGCGTCGTCGGCTTGCCGTCGAGGTGCAGCGCGCCGTTCCGGTGGACGACGACGGCGAGCGTCGCGGGCAGCGTCTCGGTCGCGGTCGACGCGCGCGGCAGCTGCACGTCGATCGCGCCCGGATCGTCGAGCTTGGTCGCGATCATGAAGATGATCAGCAGCACGAGCATGATGTCGACGAGCGGCGTCACGTTGATGCCGTGGATGCCGTCGTCGCTGTCGAACGCCGCGGCCGCCACGCTCAGGCCGCCTTCCGCGTCGACGACATCGAGTCCGAGGCGAGGTGCGCGATCAGCTCGCTGCCGAGGCCGTCGGCCGCGACCGCGCGCGTCTTCAGGATCCGCTGGAAGTAGTTGAACGCCGCGACCGCGGGCAGCGCCACGAGCAGGCCGACGGCGGTCGAGATCAGCGCCTCGGAGATGCCCGACATCACCTGCGCCGCGCCGTGACCGCTCGTCGTCGCGAGGCTCTGCGTCGCGTGGATGACGCCGAGCACGGTGCCGAACAGGCCGATGAACGGCGCGTTGTTGCCGACGGTGCCGAGGAACGACAGCCCGCGCTCGAGGCGCAGCCGCTCCTCGACGCTCGCGGCGTGCATCAGCTCGCGCACGGCGTAAGCGCCACGCTCGGCGCTCGCGGCGCCCGCGGCGACGGTCCTTGCCTCGAGCGAACGGTCGCCGGCGACCGCGAGCGTCACCGCCTTCGTGCTGCCGGTCGCGAGCGCGTCGCGCACCTTGGCAGCGAGGCGTCCCGGCGCGCGCGAGCGGTAGTACACGATCGCGCGCTCGCCGATCACGGCGAGCTGGATCGCGGACAGCGCGATCAGGAAGTAGAGGACCCACGTGGCTCCGGTACCGGCAAGATCGACGAGGACGGACATGTTCATCGCGACAGGCTCCCTTGTGGCGGTTCGTCGCCTACCAGAGCAGCCGGCGCGCCAGCTCGGGACCTGCCGTGTTCCGCGGGGTTACACGTCGGGATCCCCTGCGGTTGTTCAAGGTCTGAACGAATTGTCTAATGCAGACAGTGAGCGAGCAGATCGACGCGGTGACCCTCGCGAGGAAGGTGCGCAGCGGCGAGGGTTACTCGCTGCGTGTCGTCGGCGACGGGCTGGTCGAGCTGTTCGCGCTGCCGAGGGCGGGCGACGTCGTGATCGGCCGCGGCGGCGAGGCCGACGTGCGGATCGAGGACGCCTCGATCTCGCGCAAGCACGCGCTGCTGTCGCTCGGCCTGCGCGTGCGGATCAAGGATCTCGGCTCGACCGCGGGCACGCGCGTCGCCGATCGTTCGCTCGAGCCGGGCGAGTGGGCCGACGTGTCGCTCGGCGAGGTGATCGATCTCGGCTCCGTGGTCCTGATCCTGATGCGCGGCGAGGCGCCGCCGCCGCCGCCCGCGAAGACCGGCGACGCGATGGCGCGCGCCGAGCGGCTGCTCGAGCGCGTCGCGCCGGGCGACATCAGCGTGCTGATCCAGGGCGAGACCGGCGTCGGCAAGGAGGTGTTCGCCGAGCGGCTGCACGCGAGGTCGAAGCGCGCCGGCAAGCCGCTGCTGCGCCTCAACTGCGGCGGCTTCACCGAGACGCTGCTCGACAGCGAGCTGTTCGGCCACGAGAAGGGCGCGTTCACCGGCGCCGACCGCGCCAAGCCCGGCCTGCTCGAGAACGCCGACGGCGGCAGCGTGTTCCTCGACGAGATCGGCGAGCTCCCGCTCGGCCTGCAGGCGCGCCTGCTGCGCGTGCTGCAGGACAAGAAGGTGCAGCGCATCGGCGCGCTCGAGCCGCGCGCGATCGACGTCCGCTTCATCGCCGCGACCAACCGCGACGTCGCGGCCGAGATCGCCGCCGGGCGGTTCCGCCAGGATCTCTACTACCGGCTCAACGGCGTCACGCTGTACATCCCGCCGCTGCGCGAGCGCACGGCGGAGATCGCCCAGCTCGCGCGCGGGTTCCTCGCCGAGGCCAGCCGCGCGACCGGCCGCGCGCTGCACCTGACACCGGCCGCGCTCGCGCGTCTCGAGCAGCACCGCTGGCCCGGCAACATCCGCGAGCTCAAGAACGTGATCGATCGCGCCGCGCTGATCGCGACCGGCGACGAGATCGACGTCGAGCACCTGTCGCTGCCCGACGCCGGCGAACCGCCCCGGCCGAGCGGCGGCTCGCTGCACGCCGACGTCGACGCGCTCGAGAAGCAGCGCATCGTCGAGGCGCTCGAGGCATGCGGCGGCAACCAGACGCGCGCCGCGCAGCGCCTCGGCATCTCGCGCGGCACGCTGCTCGCGCGGCTCAAGCAGTACGGGATCAAGCGCCCGCGGTCATGAGGCGCGGCGACCGATCGAAGACCAAGCGAAGCATTCCTGATCCTGTCTCCGGTTCCGATGTGTGCGAGCTACTTCGCGTGGAACACGTACTCGTGCTGCGCGTCGCGCACGACGAGCGTGTGGTCGGGGCCGACGACCATCTCGGCGGCGCCGTCGACGCCCGGCGAGGTCAGGAGGAACGACACCGTGCCGTCGGGGTTGTGGCGCGAGCCGACCTCGCTCTGCCACTCGCCGAAATCGAACACGGTCGCCGCACCGGCCTTCTTCACCGTGATGTCGCCGAGCGCCTCGCTCGTGTAGTGCGGCGCGAGCAGCGCGACGTCCGCCGCCGCGGCCGGGATCGTGGTCAGCCTCCGCTCCGCGGCCAGCTGGTCGTAGTACGCCTTGCCGGCGGCGGCGAGCCGCGCGTCGGCCTCCGGCTTGCCGTCGAACAGCACCTCGAGCAGCTTGCGGCGGAACACGTCGCGCGCGATGAAGCCCGGGTCGCCGTTCGTCAGGATCACCGCGCCGACGCCGTACTCGGGCAGCCAGATCATGTCGCTGTGGTAGCCGATCAGATCGCCGCCGTGATGGACGACCGCGATCTCGTACTCGCGATCGACCATGAGCCCCATGCCGTACGTCGCGTCCTTGCTCATCGCGACCTGCGGCGCCCGGCGCGCGAGCAGCGGCTCCTTGGCGATGTAGCGCTTGCCGCCGACGGTGCCCTCGTCGAGCTCCATCTGGACGTAGCGCAGCATGTCGCGCACGTTGCTCCACAGCGCGCCGGCCGGCCGCACCGGGATCGCGGCGTAGTTGACGCCCATCACCGCCTTCGCGAGCTTGCCGTCGGCGTCGGGCGCGTGCGCCGAGGCGTGGTTGCCCGCGAGCGCGCGCTTGTAATCGAACGTCGACGCCTTCATGCCGAGCGGCCCGAACACGCGCGTCTGCATCGCCTTGTCGTAGGCCGCGCCGAGCTCGAGCTTGGGGTACGCGACGTGGCCGCCGACGTAGCCGGCCGCGGCCGCCATCAGGTTCGAGTACTGGAACATCTCGCCGAACTTGCTCGTCGGCTTCATCTTCGTGAGCATTGCCATCGCGGTCTCCGGCGTCGCCTTGCCGAACTCGAGCAGCCACTCGTAGTCCTGGCGCGGCAGCCCCGTGCACGCGCAGATCAGGTGCTTGACGAGGACCTGGCGCGTCGTGTCGGGATCGCCGAGCGCGAACGAAGGCAACAGCGTCGTCACGGCCGTCTCCCACGTCAGCTTGCCCTCGTCGACGAGCTTCGCGAGCATCAGCGTCGTCAGCGCCTTCGTGTTCGACGCGACCATGAACAGCGTGTCGGCATCGACCTTCTGCTTGCCGCCGAGCTCGCGCAGGCCGACGCCGCCGGCATAGATGACCTTGCCGTGCTGGACGAGGCCGTACGCGATGCCGGGCACGTGCAGCTGCTCGCTCGCCGACCTCACGAACCGGTCGAGCTCGGCGAGCCGCGCGGCATCGAGCTCGTGCGCCTGCTGGCCGGCGAACGACTCGCGCGTGTAGCCCTTCGGCAGCAGCTTGCTGAAGATCACCGCGACCTGCGCACCGCGCTTCTCGCCGACGTCCTCGGCCATGTCGTAGATGACGACGGTCCAGCCGCCACCGGCGTGCTGCGCGACCGCACCGACGTCGCGGTGCTCGTTCGGCGACGTCTGGTAGTCGTTCGCCTCGATGCGATCCCAGCCATCGTGATCGGCCGCGTGCGTCGTGTTCTTGACCGGCCACGTCGCGTCGCGCTTGTAGACGGCCCACGCCGCGGAGATCGCGTGCTGCGCGTCGTCGGCCTCGACGTCGACGAGCGCGATGTGCGAGCCGGTCTCGGGCGGCGACAGGATCAGAGCCGCGCCCTGCTCGACGATCGACCACCCGGCCGGCGCGACGAACGGGTTGCCGCGGACCGTCGTGCGCGCCGTGTCGGCCGCGAGCACCTCGGGCTGCGGCGCGGCGACCGGCGCGGGAGACGGCGGAGGCGCCGCGGTCACCGCGGGCGTCGTCGGCGCAGGCGCGGCGACCGGCGGCGGCGCGGGCGAGCGACAGGCGGCGGCGATCAGGACGAGCAGCGTGGCGCGCATCGCGCGCACGATATCAGGAACGCCGGGCGAGCGTCGCCGCGTTCTCGCCGCGCGCGAGCCAGCAGGCGCGCCACTTGTCGTCGAGCCGCGAGGCGCGCGCCTCGAGCCGCGCGATCGCGATCGTGGTGGCCTCGCGCTCGGCGTCGCGCTGCCCCGCCGCGTCGAGCGCCTCGATCTCGCACAGCCTGACGAAGCTCTCGCCGTCCTGGAACCCGTTCTGTGGCTTCATCACGCGCCTCGCCTCCGTCGCCGCCGCGACCGCGGCATCGACCTCGCCGCAGCGCAGGTGGATCCGCGCGCGCGTCGCGAGCGCGATCGAGCGGTAGTCGGGGAACGTCGCGAGCCGTTCGAGCGCGAGCTCGCTCTGGGTCACGGCATCGGCGATGTCACCACGATCGTGCGCGATGTTCGCGAGCACGAAGCGCGACAGCCCGACGACCGCGCGATCGTGCACGCCGCTGCCCGCGATGGCGCGCTCGGCGTGCTCGCGCGAAGCGTCGAACCGGCCGAGGTGCCACAGGCTCAGCGCGGACGAGAAGTGGAGCAGCCCCGCGACCGTGCCGACGTCGTAGCGCGCGGCGATGTCGATGCCGCGCGCGAGCAGTGGCACCGCCGTCTCGTGCTCGCCGATCTCGGCGTAGATGCCGCCGTACGACAGGAACGTGAAGCCGAGCTCGCGCATGTTGCGGGCGAGCTCGCAGCTGCGGATCGCGCGCTCGTGCTCCTCGAGTGCGCGGTCGACCTCGCCGCGCGCGCGCGCCGCCATCGCTCGCAGCGTGTGCAGCCGCTGCTCGGTGCCCTGATCGAACGTCAGGCCCGCGGCGATCTCCTCGGCGCGCTCCGCGAGCGTCGCCCCGACGTCGGGAGGTCCGAAGCGAAACATGATGATCGCCGCGCGCGCGATCGAGCGCAGCTGGGCCCGGTGCGCGTCGTGCGCGGGATGCGCGGTCACCAGATCGCGCACGATCGTCACCGCGCGCGGGATCTCGCCGAGCCGGCCGACCGCGAAGAACAGCTCGTCCTGCGCGCGGAACCACGCGGCCGAGCCCGGCGGCAGCGACCCGATCGCGGCCGCGGCGTGCTCCGTCGTCGTGCCGTGCTCGCCGCGCGTGTTGAACGCCTCGGCGCACGCGAGGTGGAGGCGCCCCGACAGCGCGCCGGCGACGCCGCAGTCGAGGCCGCGCCGCGCGTGCGCGATCGCGGCGGCGTTGTCGTTGCCGCCCAGCGCCTGCTCGGCGGCGCGCGCGTAGTACTCGGCGGCGCGCGCGCGGTCGCCGCCGCGCGAGAAGTGGCCGGCGAGCGCGAGCGCGTCGGCGTAGCCGTGATCGGCGAGCCAGTCGCCGGCGAGCCGGTGGCCGAGCGCGCGATCGGCGTCGTCCATCAGCGCGTAGGCGGCCTCGCGCACGAGGTCGTGACGGAACGCGTACTCGGTCTCGCCGGGGATCCGCGACTCGGGCGCGACCGACACCAGCTCGCGCTCGATCAGCGTCGCGAGGTGGAGCTTGCTGTCGGCGCCGAGCAGCGTGTCGACGCCGCCGCGCCAGAACGCCGCGCCGAACACGCTCGCCGCGCGCAGCACGCGCCGCGGCTCGGGACCGAGCTGATCGAGGCGCTGCTGCAGCATCGCGAGCACCGACTCCGGCAGCGCCTGGCCGCGGCCCTCGGCGACCGCGCGGATCAGCTCCTCGAGGAAGAACGCGTTTCCGGCCGAGCGCTCGAGGATGCGCTGCAGCACGTTCGGCGTGACCTCCTCGCCGAGCAGGTCGCGCACGAGCTTCTCGCCGGCCTTCTTCGTCAGCGCCGGCAGCCGGATCTCCTGGAGCTCGCGCTCGCTCCACAGCTTCGGGAACTGGTCGCGGACCTCCGGCCGCGCGAGCGCGACCACGAGCAGCGGCGCCTGCGCGAGCTCGCGCAGCGCGACATCGACGTAGTCGACGGTCGCGCGATCTCCCCAGTGGAGATCCTCGAGCACGAGCAGCACCGGGTGATCCGCGCACTCGGCGCGCAGCCAGTCGATCCACGCCTCGCGCATCGCGTCCATGCGGAGCACCGGATCGGCGCGCGCCGCGCGCAGCGCCTCGCTCGCGTCGCTCGGGAACGCGACGCCCGCGAGCTCGCCGAGCAGGTGGGCGACGCGCTCGGCGTCGGGCGTGCAGCGCTGCACGCGTGCGAGCAGGCCCGCGCGCTGCTCGTCGAGCCGATCGCCCTCGCGCACGCCCGCGGTGCGGCGGAGCGCGTCGGCGACGAGCGCGAACGGCGAGCCCGCGCGCAGCGCGTCGCCGCGGCCGATCAGCAGCTCGGCGCGCTCGTCCCGCTGCAGCACGCGGCGCACGAGCTCCTGGCGCAGCCGCGACTTGCCGCCGCCGGCCGGCGCGGTGACGAGCACCGCGCGCGCGACGCCATCGGCGACGCATTCGCCCCACAGCGCCTCGAGGCTCGCGAGCTCGCGATCGCGGCCGACGAGCGGCGTCGCGCGGCCGAGCAGCGTACGCGCGGGCTCGTTGCCGTCGCGCATGCCGCGCAGCAGGCGCGGCGCGTCGCCGGAGACGACGAACCGCTCGTCCAGCAGCCCCGCGGTGGTCGAGTCGAGCGCGACCTGACCCGACGCGAGATCCTTCAGCGCCGCCGCCGCGCGATCGATCACCTCGCCGACGAGCAGCCGGTCGAGCTGCGCGCGCCCCGACGCGACGACGAGCGCCGCGGCCGGCAGCACGTCGCGGATCGCGAGCGCGCAGCGCGCGGCGCGCATCGCGTGATCGGTCGCGACGCCCGCGTGCGCGAACAGCACGAGCGTCGTGCCGTCGGCGATCCGCTCGAGCCGCCCGCCGTACGCGACCGCGGTCGTGCGCAGCCGCTCGAGGCGCTCGGCGACGCGATCGAGCGCGCTCGCGAGCACGATCGAGACGAGCCGCTGCTCGTGCGCGGTCAGCACCTCGCCGCTGCGCGCCGTGCTCGCGCCGCGCGCGACGGTCGCCTGCTGCGACAGCGTGGCGGCCTCGCCGGCGCTCGCCGCGCCCGTGATCGACGGCACGTCGCGGAGCGTCGCGTCGGCGAGCTCGCCGAGCGCCCGCGCGACCTCGCGCGCGTCGGCCGGGCGGTCCGCGGGGCGCTTGGCGAGCATGCGCGCGATCAGCGCGTCG
>JBLMXA010000709.1:0-7289 GCA_050257515.1 Acidobacteriota bacterium
GTCACCGTCACCGTCACCGTCACCGTCACCGTCACCGTCACCGCCACCGTCACCGGTTGCTGCTCCGGCTCCGGCTCCGGCTCCCGCTCCCGCTCCCGCTCCGGCTCCGGCTCCCGCTCCCGCTCCGGCTCCGGTTGCCGCTCCGGCTCCGGCTCCTGCTCGTGCCCCTGCTCCTGCCCCCACCACCAGGCCTCAGAAGAAACCCAAGCCCGTCACAAAAGCGCCGGCGAAGGGTGATCGCACGGCTCCGGTCGGCGACAACACGCTCGACCCCTTTGCCAACTAAAGGACGACGCAGCATGACCCGCATTTCCGTGCTCGCCGCGCTCGGACTCTGCACGAGCCTCGGCATCGCTCGCGCCGACGAGGCCACCGCCAAGCAGCGGTACGAGGATGGCGAGCACGCCTACAACCTCGGCCAGTTCCAGAAGGCGATCGATCTGTTCACGCAGGCGTACGAGCAGTGGCCCGAGCCGGCGTTCCTGTTCAACATCGCGCAGGCGTATCGCCAGGCCGGCGACTGCAAGCAGGCCATGTTCTTCTACAAGCGGTTCCTCGCGCTCAAGGCGAACGACACCAAGCGGCCGATCAAGCCGGCGATCAAGGACGAGGTCGAGGGCCGCATCACCGAGCTCGAGGACTGCGTCAAGCGCGAGATCGCGAGCAAGCCGCCCGACACGCTCGACAACGGCTCGGGCCAGATGACCACGACGACCCCGCCGCGGCCGCCCGGCCCGACGACGAAGCCGGCGACGACGACCGCCACGGCCGCGCCACAGCCCGTCGCGACCGCGACCGACAAGCAGGACGACGACGACGACGACGACGGCGAGACCCGCGTCGTCAAGCGCGGCGGCTACCAGCCGCGCCTGATCTCGGCGCGCGTGACCGGCGGTGCCGCGAAGCTGTCGGCCGGCGGCCTCGACACGCCGATGCAGCCCGCGTTCGCCGCGTTCGTCGGCTACCCGCTCGCGCTCGCGCCACGGCTCGAGCTCGATCTCGGGCCGATGGTGACGTTCACGCCCGTGCCGTACGGTACGACGAGCAACGGCGACGGCACCGCGTCGCTGTTCGCGGTCGCCGCCGACGCCGGGATCGCCTACACCGTCATCCCCAAGCTCGCGGTGCGCGGCGACGTCGGCGTCGGCGTCCAGCTGATGTCGGGGCTCGAGAAGGACGGCAACCCGTTCACGACCGACGGCTCGGCGGCGACCGGCGCGCTCAGCACGTTCTTCACGCGCATCGCCGCGTCGGCGGACTACGCGGTCACGCAGAACCTGGTCGTCACCGCGACGCCGATCGCGTTCTCGTACGCGCCGGCGCCCACCGGGTTCCTGTCGACGATCTCGTCGTTGACGACGTTGTCGTTCCTCGTCGGCGTCGGCTACCGGCAGTAGCGGCTCACGGCTGCGGGCCCAGGCCCGGCGGAGCTGGCGTCGGCGCGGCATCCGGCGACACGACGGTCGGCGGCGGCGCGACCGCCGGCGCATCGGGCTTGGCGACCGGCGCGGGCGGCGGGTTGACGAGCACCGCGCCGGCCGCGGGCACCGGCGCGCCGGTCGTACCGTCGTCGTCGACGCCGGCATCCGGCTCCTCGGTGACCGGCTCGAGCCGCGCGTGGATCACGCCGCTCGTCACCGGCACGAACCGGTAGCGCGCGACCGCGTGGCCCGGGAGCATGAACGTGAACTCGTGCGGGCTGCCATCGGCCTGCCCGCTCCAGAACGTCGGCGAGCTGCCGACCGGCGTGCCGTCGACCATCACCTGCGCGCCCGGCGGGGTCGAGCGCAGCGTGACGTCGATCGGATGCCCCGCGTGCGCCGGATGGACGACCGCCGGCTGAGGCGAGTGCGGCGTGTCGTCGTCGAGGTGCATCCCGCTCGCCGGATCGAACCCGGTGATCTTCGTGATCCCCGGCGCGCCGGCGTCACGCCGCGCGCGAGCTGGCGCCTGCTTCGGCCCCTCGGGCGCGCTGCCGCCCGAGCAGGCCGCGACCGCGGCCAGGACCAGGAGCTCGAGCTTCATCGAGCCCAGTCATACCACGGCTACCTGTTCCTGCCCCTCAGCGCACCCTCGACGCGGCGGCGCTGTCCATCGTCGAGCACGCGGCGCGCGTTCACCCACGCGAGGATCCGCGCCTTGCGGATCGCGGCCTCCTGCTGGCTCACCGCATCGATGGCGCGCGCGATCTCGGCATCGCTCGCGCTGCCGGACGCGAGCTGGTCGTGCAGCGCCTGCGACGCGGCGGCGAGCGCCTGCCGGCTCGCCGCGACCTGGCGATCGCTGTCGGCGCGCAGCCGGCGCAGCTGCTCGCGCTGGTCCGGACGCAGCTGCATGTCGGCGAGACCGCGAACCGCGTCGCCGTAGTCGGCACCGCTCGCGTCGTCATCGCCGGCGTCCGAGTCCATGTCCATGTCGTCGTCGGAGTCGGCCTGCGGGCCTGGTGGCGCCTGCATGCGCTGCTGGAACTGCTTGCCCCACGCCTCCATGTTCTTGCCGAACTGCTCGCCCCAGCGCTCCATGTCCGAGCCGAAGCCCTCCATCTCCTGGTTGATGTCGTCGCCGAGGTCGTTGAGCTGCTCGCCGAGCTGGTCGAGGTCCTTCGCGCTCAGGTGACCGAGGCGGCGATCGATCTTGCGGCGCACCTTGTCGAGCCGCTGGCGCAACCTCTCGCGCACCTGCGGCGGCATGTCCTTGCGATCGAGCGCCTCGAGCGCGCGCTGCACCTGCTCGTCGACCATGTTCTTGATGCCGTCGACCTCGATCTTGCCGTCGTGCATGTCGATCGAGATGCCGTCGTGGCCGTGGTGGTGCATCGCCGGCGGCGCCGGCGGCGCCGGCGGCATCGGCGGCATCGGCGGCATCGGCGCCATCGGCGCCGGCACCGGCGCAGGCGCGGGGACCGGCGCGGGCTGCGCGAACAGCAGCCCGCCGAACAGCAGGGTGGGAACGAGCAGGATGGGCAGCCGGGTCATGGCGTGATTCCTTTGACGAGCGCGCGGTAAGGCGCGAGTGGCTTGGTGATGTGGTCCCAGCGCGCGGAGACGTGCATCGCGCGCTCGGTATCGGACAGCTGCACGAGCGACTGGAGGTCGGCGTCGGAGTCGCCGGGCTGGTCGGGCTGCGGCTGCGGCTGCATCGCCGGGCGAGGCTGATCGTGCGGCGGCGGCGCGACCGCGGTCTGCTCGCGTGACGGCGAGCGGGTCACGACGAGCACCGCGCCGGCGGCGACCGCGACGGCGGCGGCGGCGCCGACCGCGACGCGGCGGTGGCGGCGGCGGGCGGCGAGCCGCTGCTGGGCGCCGATCGTCATGCGCGCGGTGAAGCCGAGCCCCGGATCGAGCTCGCGGTGCACCACGCCGAGCTCGGCCGGCAGCGCGGCGAGCCGTCGACAGCGAGCGCAGCTCGCCGCGTGCTCGGCGAGCTCGCCGAGCGGCTCGCCGAGCGCCACTCGCTCGGTGACGAGGTCACATGGATAGCTCATTTGTGGTCCTCCATCAGATCGCGCAGCCTGGCGAGGCCGCGTACGAGGTGAGTCTTGGCAGTCGCGAGCTCGACGCCGAGCATCGCGGCGATCTCCGGCACCGGCATGTCGTGGCCGTAGCGCAGCACGAGCGCGGCGCGCTGCTGCGACGACAGATCATCGAGGCGGTGCATGAGCGCGCCGAGCGCCTCGCGGTCGGACAGCGCGGCGCTCGCCGCGGGGCCGGGCTGCGCGTGCAGCCGCTCGGCGAGCTCGATCCCGGTGTCGCTCGCCGACGGCGCGGCATCCTGGTCGGAGTCCTTGCCCGGCAACCAGCCGAACAGCGTGCGGCGCAGCTTGCGGCGGCGCAGCGTGCGCAGGCACATCGTCGTCACGATCCGCAGGAACCACGCAGGGGCCGCCGCCGGCTCGCGCAGCTCGCCGATCTGCTCGCACGCGCGGGCGAGCGCCTCCTGGACGGCCTCCTCGGCCTCCGCCCGGTTGCGCAGCAAGTCGTACGCGATCGCGTAGCCGCGGCGCGCAGGCTGGCCCGCCAGCTCGACGAGCAATCGAGATCGGGCATCGGCCCGCGACACCACGTCTATGCCCACTTCCGTGCTGAGGGACATGTCTTGCACGCTGCTGTGTAGGAGCCCCGACGACGCCTCGCGGTGGACACCCCCACAATGACTAGCCAATTTCCGTGATATGTCGAGAACATAGTGTCGAATCGCAAGCTCGCCATCCTGCTCGCCGGCTGTACCGCCGCCGTCCTCGTCGTCATGGCGATCGTCGCGATCGCGACCGGCGCGACGCAGGAGGCGCACGAGCACTTCGCGCTGCCCGAGGCGTACGCGCTCGGCCTGCTCGAGCACGCGAAGGGCCTGCGCGCGGTGATGGGGCTCGACGTCGCGTTCCTCGTGCTCTACACGGCGTTCTTCGCACTGCTCGCGCAGCACCTGCGCGCGCGCGGCGCCTCGGCGGTGCTCGTGTGGATGGCGCTCGGCGCGATGATCGGCACCGCGCTGCTCGACATCGTCGAGGACCACCACATCCTGACGCTGCTCGACGAGGCCGAGCACCAGGTGCTGCCGAGCGCGGGCGCGATCGCGTTCCAGGCGACCGAGAGCGCGACGAAGTTCTCGCTGTCGTTCCTGTCGCTCGTGCTGTTCGGGCTCGCGATCCCGCGCGATAGCCGGCTCGGCATCGTGCTCGCGCTGTTCCTCACGGTCGGCACGCTGGTCTCCGCGGTCCTCGGCTACGCGATCCCGCCGGCGTCGGCGGCGCACGTCGAGGCCGGCCGGTGGATCGGCTTCCTCGCGGGCTTCGCGCTCGCGATCGCATGGTTATGGAAAGAACCCGATCCGTCCTGATCGCGGTCGTCACCGCGTGCTCGAACCCGTCGGTGCTCGACGCGCCGCCGCCCAGGCCGGCGGCGACGCTGCCCGGCGCGGTCGAGGGCGACGTCGTGCTTGCCGACTTCCACTTCACCGACGGCGAGACGCTGCCCGCGCTGCGCATCCACTACACGACGCTCGGCACGCACCGCGGCGACAACGCGGTGTTGATCATGCACGGCACGACCGGCTCGGGGCACCAGTTCTTCGCGCCGCAGTTCGCCGGCGAGCTGTTCGGGCCGGGCCAGCCGCTCGACGCGCAGAGGTACTTCATCATCCTGCCCGACGACATCGGCCACGGCCGCTCGAGCAGGCCGTCGGACGGGCTGCACGGGAGGTTCCCGCACTACGGCTATCACGACATGGTCGTTGCCGAGCACGCGCTCGTGCAGCAGCTCGGCGTCGATCACCTGCGGCTCGTGATGGGCACGTCGATGGGCTGCATGCACTCGTGGATGTGGGCCGAGCAGTGGCCGGACATGATGGACGCGGTGATGCCGCTCGCGTGCCTGCCCGTCCAGATCGCGGGCCGCAACCGGCTGTGGCGCAAGCTGGCGATCGACGCGGTGACCGCGGACCCGCACGCGGGGCTGCGCACCGCGGCCGCGGTGTTCCTGATCGCGGGCACCAACCCGCTGCGCGCGCAGCACGACCTGCCGACGCGCGACGCCGCCGACGACTTCCTGCCCGGCTACGTCGATCGGTTCGTCGCGACGCACGATCCCGACGATCTCGTGTACGCGCTCGCGTCGTCGGGCGACTACGACCCGTCGCGCGACCTCGAGAAGATCACGGCCGCGGTGATGTTCGTGAACTCCGCCGACGACTTCATCAACCCGCCCGAGCTCGGCATCGCCGAGCGCGAGATCCAGCGCGTCCCCCGCGGCACGTTCGTCCTGCTCCCCGCGTCCGCGCAGACCCACGGCCACGGCACCCACACGTGGGCCGCGTTCTGGAAGGACAAGCTCGTCGAGCTGCTGGCGGCTAGCCAGCCACGGTGAAGCCGACGCGGGCGCCGCCGCCGGGACGATCGGCGATCCACGCGCCGCCGCCGTGCGCGACGGCGATGCGCGACACGAGCGCGAGGCCGAGGCCGAGGCCGCCGGCGCGTGACGGCACGAACGCGCGGAACGCGTCGGCGCGGCGGTCGGGCGCGACGCCGGGGCCCGCGTCGTCCACCTCGATCGCGACCTGGGCGCCGCGCCGGACGACGCGCACGGCGACCGCGCCGCCGCCGTGGAGGCGCGCGTTATCGAGCAGGTTCGCGACCGCGCGGCGCACGAGCGTCGGATCGATCGAGGCGTGGACGTCCCCGGTCGCCTCGATCGCGTCGGGCGCGACGCCCGCGGACGTCGCGACGTCGGCGACCAGCTCGCCGAGATCGACGTCGCGCCGGTCGAGGTTGCCGAACTCGAGCCGCGACGACGCGAGCAGCTTGCCGACGAGGTCGTCGAGCACGAGCACCTCGCGCTCGAGCTCGGCGAGCTCCTTCGTGTCGCCGCGCTCGCGAGCCGTCTCGATCAGCACGCGCATGTGGCCGAGCGGCGTGCGCAGCTCGTGCGACACCGCGGCGAGCAGCTGGCGCTGGTCCTCGAGCTGGCGCTGGATCTTCTCGGCCATGTCGTTGATCGCGCTCGCGAGCACGCGCATCTCGCCGCGATGGTGCACCGGCACGCGGGTGTCGAGCTTGCCCTCGCCGATGTCGCGCGCGGCGCGGATCGCGGCGAGCAGCGGCCGCGTCATCCGCCACGCGATCGCGCCCGACAGCATCGACAGCAGCACGAACGCGATCGCGAGGTGCCACCAGCGCCCGTGATCCCACGCGTGGACGCCGACGCCGACGCCGACGCCGAACACGAGCACCATCCAGATGAACATCCGGCGCCGCATCCGCGCCTGCAGCCACCAGGGCAGCCACGCCGAGCGATCGGGGTGGTGCCGCCACATCTCGCGCTCGCGGTGCACCTCGTGCCAGCGGCGGTGGCGGCGCTCGCGCTTGAGCCGGCGCGCCGCATCCTCGCGCGTCTCGTCGGGGCGCAGCGCGACCACCTCGCAGTTGCCGGCCTTGACGCTGCCGGTGATCTTGAGCCGCGGCTTGTCCGGATCCGGCGACGCCGCGCGCCGGCGCACCTCCTCGAGGTTCGACGCGAACGACTCGACGTTCATGTCGACCGCGAGCTCGGGCGGCACGATCACCTCGAGGTTGCCCATCCGCACGCTGACGTGGAACACGGTCTCGCCGGGCTCGAGCACCGCCTCGCGCAGATCGAGCAGCGCGTGGCCGAACCGCACGCGCACGTCGAGCTCGCGCGGCACCGGCCACGGCCCCGCGCGCTCGACCGAGCCGAACGTCGCGCGCAGCTCGCTCAAGAAGCCTCCTTCGCGAGCACGTAGACGACGCCGCGGCGCGCATCCGCACGGTGCGCGGC
>JBLMXA010000710.1:0-3000 GCA_050257515.1 Acidobacteriota bacterium
GGCGGGCAAGACCGGCGAGGACATCGATCTCGTCGTGCTCGGCGCGTCGAACCTGCAGCGGCTGTACCCGGCGATCGCGATCGAGGTGCAGGAGGCGATCGGCGCGCGCGGCTGGGCGCTCGACATGTCGCTCGGCTGCTCGGCGGCGACCGGCGCGGCGATCGTCGCGGCGCAGGCGATCCAGAGCGGCACCGCGACGTGCGCGCTCGTCGTCGTGCCCGAGCTGACGACCGGCCACATGAACTGGCGCGAGCGCGACAGCCACTTCATCTTCGGCGACGCGTCGGTGGCGCTCGTCATCGAGAAGGCCGACCGCGCGAAGCCCGGCTCGTGGGAGATCCTGTCGACGCGCATGCTGTCGAAGTGGTCGGCGACCGCGATCCGCAACAACGCCGGCTATCTGAACCGCTGCGATCCGTCGACGCAGTTCAGCGACGACAAGCTGTTCCACCAGCAGGGCCGCCGCGTGTTCAAGGACGTCGTGCCGCTCGCGTCGAAGTTCATCACCGAGCACCTCGCCGCGCACGATCTCGCGCCGCAGCAGGTGACGCGGTACTGGCTGCACCAGGCGAACCAGAAGCTCAACGAGGTGGTCGCCGAGTGGGTGCTCGGCCGCCCCGCGACGCGCGAGGAGGCGCCGATCATCCTCGACGAGTACGGCAACACCGCGTCCGCGGGCTCGCTGATCGCGTTCTCGAACCACTGCGCCGACCTGACCGGCGGCCAGTACGGCATCATGTGCTCGTTCGGCGCCGGCTACTCGCTCGGCTCGCTGCTGCTGCAGCGCACGTAGCGCTCAGCGCGGCGTCCCCGGCGAGATCTTGCTTCCGATGCCGATCGAGAACATCAACGTCGTCGGCGCGTCCGCCGTCGAGTCCATCATGTCGACGCGGTAGGCCGGCAGCCCGAGATCTGTCTCGAGGAACCAGCGCGCTCCGTTCGAGCCCGCGGGCGCTTCGTAGCCGACGGCGAGCTCGCCCTGAACGCCATAGCCGCTGCCGCCATCCACCTGCGTCGAGGCAGCGCCGAGGCCGAACCCGTAGAACCACGTATGGTCGGAGTGCGGCCGCGATAGCAGCAGCATCTTCGCGTCGAGCGAAGCCTGCGTGGTGTTTCGGACCAGCACGCCGGACAGCGACCCGTCGAGCATCACCGCACTGCCCGTGCGATAGCGAACCCCGACCGCCGCACCGACGCCGCTGCCGAAACCGCCACGCACGTACCCCATCGTCGGTGGCAACGGGGTGCGCGCGAAGTCGCCGCCGTCCGCGGCCACGGTGGCCGGGGCGGCCGGCGCGTCTGCGCGCTCCGGCTCTCCCAGCGAAGGCACCGGCGCGGTCGCCACCGCCTTCGCGGCTGCTGCCGCTTGCGCGGCCTTCGCGGCGTCCGCTGCGGCGCGCTCGCGCGCGAACCGCGCATCGGTGATCAGCGCCGCGGCGAGCCGCGCGTACGCCCCGGGCAGCCCCGCGGCATCGCGGACGTGCAGCCGGCGCTGGCCGGTGTTGCTGCGCAGGTGGACGACGAAGCCCGCCGCTTCGCGCTCGTGCCACAGCGCGAACGTGTCGTCGCAGCCGGTGTCGACGACGAGCTGATCCTGCGCCTCGAGCACGCGCGCGAGCGCGAGCTTCGCGGCCGCGCGCTCGGGCTCCGCCAGCTGATCGCTCGCCGCGTCGACGCTCGCGCACACCGGCGCGATGCGCGTCACGCTGTCGTCGGCGACGCCGGGCCCGAGCGGCAGCACGACGTGCTCGCTCTCGTACGGGAAGTGCTGGCCGGCCAGCCGCGGGCCGACGCACGCGGCGAGCTCGCCGCGGGCGTCGCCGCCGATCGCGATGCCGGCGAGGTAGCCGCGCTCGTCGATGTTC
Organism: Acidobacteriota bacterium; assembly: GCA_050257515.1. GTDB lineage: Bacteria > Myxococcota_A > Polyangia > Haliangiales > Haliangiaceae > JABFXX01. The sequence continues at coordinate 1,866 of JBLMXA010000710.1, forward strand.
AGCCGCAGCTCGCGATCGGCGGCGCCGCACGCGGCCAGCGCCGCGCGCGCCGCGACGAGCGGCGGCACGAACCGGTGGTACGCGACCTGGTGCAGCGTCGCGCCGTCCTGCGCGAGGTGCACGGTGATCGAGCCCTCGTACGGCTCGCTCGGCGGGATCGGGAACGTCAGCTCGCCGCGATCGTCGGTGACCTCGCGCGCCTTCGCGCCCGACGGCAGCTCGATCGAGACGTCGGTGCGCGGCGCGACCGTGGTGCACGCGTAGTGCTCGGTGTGATCGACCGCGGTGCGCGTGTGGACCTCGTCGTTCGGCGCCGCCATCGTGCTGACGACGAGCGAGACCGGCAGCGTCAGCGGCGCGACGAGCAGCGCGAACAGCTTCGCGCGCGGATCGTCGGGCGAGTGGTACTCGAGATGCGCCGAGGTCCGCACCGCGTAGACGTTCACCACGTCGCGCGAGCAGGTGCGCGCAGCGATCGTCCGCACGAACACGGCGGCCTGGTCGGCGCGGGCGGCGAGCGCGACCCGCTCGACCCGGCCCTGGACGACGTCGGAGGTCGCCGTGGCGACCTGCCGGGCCGTGGTCGTCGTCGCCGGGACGACGAGGCATCCGGTCAGGACCAGCGGGGCGGCGGCCAGCGTCTTCATGCCCCCATGCTGGCCATTCCGCCCGTGAGATCGCCCAGGCCAGCGCGTGAACCCCGCGTGATCGTGTACATTGCCGGGCCGGGTGCTGCCGACGAAGACGCGTCAAGACCTCGAGATCGCTCGCCGCGAGATCGAGTGGATCGATGACCACGATCTGCGCGATCTCGAGAGCAAGTCGCAGGTCGGGGCGGCGCTGCTCGGGCTGTTCACGTGGGGCGGCGGCCGCATCCTCACCGGCGATCTCGTCCGCGGCATCGGCGCGGTCGGCGCGCTGATCGTATGGCTCGCGCTCGGCTCCGTGCTGCCGGGCGGCCTGATCGCCGCCGGCTACTGGATCGGCGGCGCGCTCGGCGCGGCGTGGTCGGTGCAGGGCACGCGCGCGGTCAACCGGTTCTGTGCGATCCGCAACGAGCTGCTGCTCAGCGAGCGCCCCGGCGGCGAGCACCAGCACCTGCTCGTCGGCGCGGTCGCGGTCCAGCCCGCGCTCG
>JBLMXA010000711.1:0-4233 GCA_050257515.1 Acidobacteriota bacterium
GGTCGACTTCTCCGCGGACGAGGCGAACGGCAAGGATCAGGACGACGCCGCGAAGAAGTAGCGCGGTCCTCGTGCTCGGCCTCGTCGGCGTCGCTCACGCGACGCTCGGGGTCGACAGCACGGGCGACGCCTTTCGGAAGGCCGCGAAGCTCGCGATCGTCGACGCCCACGGGCGCGTCGTCGATGCGGTGCGCGGCGCGAGGGCAGGGGAGCGCATCGACGTGACGGCGGCCGCGAAGGCCGAGTCGCTCGCGCTGTGCGATGCCGACGGCCTGTGTTCGCGCTCGTCGGCGCCCCGCTCCTCCGCTACTTGACCTCGATCGGCACCTCGAACGCGGTGTCGATCGAGGGCGGGAACACGCGCATCAGGTACGTGCCCGGCTGCGGGAACGCGTAGTGGAAGTCGTAGTGGCCGCTCTCGTCGCCGTGCGGGTGCGCGGTGAGCCCCTTCGCGGCGCCGTGCGGGTCGGTGATCGTGACGACGATCGAGTCGGCGATCACCGGCTGGCCGAGCTTGTTCTTGACCTCGAGGTGCGGGCGGATCGGCTTGCCGGCCCTGATCGGATCGGGCACGAGGACGCGCAGCACCAGCTCGCCGTCGTCGCGGAACACCTCGCGGCGGCCGGCGCCGGGGTGCGTGGGGCCGTCGGGCTGATCGGTCGGTTCCTCGTGCGAGGCGCCGGCGCTCGCGCTGCGATCGTGGCCGATCACGAACGCGCCGAACCCCGCGCCCGCGAGCAGGATCGCGACCGCGCCGGACGCGACCAGCCAGCGCGGCGGGCCCTTCCGGCGCGGCACGAGCGTGCCCGGCGGCAGCTCCTGCCGCGTCGCGACGCCGCTCGCGCGCACCCTGGGCTGGCTGCGCGTGCCGCGCCGGGTCGCGCCGAGCTTCGCGGAGCGGGCCGGCAGGGGAGCGCCGGCGAGCTCGCCGAGCGCGCCGTCGATCGCCGCGACCACGGCGTCGGCGCTCGCCGGCCGATCGTCGGGCTTCTTCTGCATCAGCGCGGCGCACAGCCGATCGATCACCTCGGGAACCGCGGGCTCGAGCGAGCTCGGCAGCGGCGCCGGCCGGCCGAGGTGCGCGAGCATGACCTCGACGGCCGAGCCCTCGAACGGCGGGCGGCCGGTGACCAGCTCGAACAGCACGCAGCCGAGCGCGTACAGATCGGCGCGCGCGTCGACCTGCTCGCCGTGCGCCTGCTCCGGCGACATGTAGTGCGGCGTGCCGATCAGGCCGCCCTGCGTCAGCCGCGTCGCCTCCGCGGTCCCCGGCTTGGCGAGCGCGATGCCGAAGTCGACGATCGTGATGCGATCGTCGCCGTTGCGATCGCGCCGCCAGATGATGTTCGTCGGCTTGAGATCGCGGTGGACGACGTCGGCGGCGTGCGTCTCGCCGAGCGCGCTCGCGATCGCGCGCACGATGCGCAGCGCGCGGACCGCCGCGAGCGGGCCGTCGGCGAGACAGCGATCGAGTGGCTCGCCCTCGACGAGCTGCATCGCGAGGTACGGCCGACCGTCGGCCAGCTCGCCGACCGCGAAGATCTGCACGACCCCGGGATGCTGGACGCGCGCCGCGGACCGCGCCTCGCGCGCGAACCGCCGCGCCATGATCGGATCGGCCGCGATCTCGTGCGTCGGGACCTTCAGCGCGACCGGACGATCGAGCGCGACCTGGCGGCCGCGATACACCGTGCCGAACGCGCCGCCGCCGATCACCGCCTCGATCGCGAAGCCGTCGAACGTCGCGCCGACGAGGCTCGCCGTCGTCGACCCCGCGCTCGCCGACTCGACGAGCGGACCGCCGCAGCTCGGGCAGAACCGGCCCGAGTCGGCGGTCATCGGCGTCGCGCACTGCGAGCAAGCTCTCACGTGAATTAAGACCGTACCACCCGGCGTGATGTTCAACGCACGCGCAGGTTTTTCACGTGATCTTACGGCTAGGTACCGACCGCAATAGGAACCACGAACGTGCGGCCCCGATCGGGGCGCGGGAACCGCGTCGCGCCGAGCGCCTGGCCGGCGCAGCGCACGAGCTCGCTGCCGCCCTGATCCGCGGAGATCGTGCCGGCGCCGCCGTCGGGATCGATCGACAGCCGCACCGTCACCACGCCGCTCAGCCCTTGCTGCTGCGCGCACTGGTTGACGGCGACGCCGAGCGGATCGCTCACCTCGGGCAGCTGATGGTCCGAGACGAGCGTCTCCGTGTGATCCACCGGCATGCAGCCGACGAGGCCGGCGGCGAGACAGAGCGCACGCGTCCACATGCGAACAGCATGGCACGTGGAGGCGTGAGATGGCCGTCGAGGCCGCGTGAGCTACGCGTTAAGCGACGGCGCGGAGCGTCGCGGCAACCGGCGGCAGAAGCGCGGTCTCGATCAGCGACAGCGCGCGATCGGTGCGCGCGGTCAGCGGATCGGCAGCGATGCCGAGGTTCGCCGAGGTCTCCGCGGCGTCGAGGCTGCCGAGCAGCACCGACCACGCGAGGTCCGCGATCTCCCGCGCGTTGACCTGGCGGTAGATCCCGGCATGGATGCCATCGGCCACGCAGGCGCCGATGTGATCCTGGATCCGCGCGATGCCCGCCGAGACCGCCGCGACGACCTCGTCCGACAGCTGCGGGCGGATCGCCGGCTGCGCGAGCAGGCGGAGGATCCGCGGACCCTCGGCGTCGCGCTCGGCCCAGCGGACGAGGAGGTTCCACGTCTCGCGGAGCCGCTTGCCGGTCTCGAGCTGGTCACGCACCTGACCCATCTCGACATCGAACACCGTCAGCGCGTCCTCGATCAGCGAGACATACAGGTCTTCCTTGGAGCGGAAGTACAGGTAGATCGCGCCGACGGAGAGCTGCGCCGCGCGAGCGATGAGCTCGATCGACGCACCCGCGTAGCCGCGCTCCGCGAACACGGTGCGAGCCGCCTCCTGGATGCGACGACGACGAGCCTGCCGCTCCTGCGCCTTGCGTTCTTGAGCGTTCGTCATGCCGCCTCTGTAGCCATTATGACGCAACAGGTCAAGCAGGAATCTGGTAGCAGGTGATCGCTAGTAGATTCGTTCAGTTGGCAGAGACGAGTTGTCCGCGATCTTGTCAGGATCGCATGTCTGCTAAATCTGAGTCGAATTTCGGAATTAATCGCATTCATGTCATTGCTTGCAGACAACAAAACGCCCGCCGCGAAAATCGCGAGCGGGCGTGGTTTCTCGGATGAGCCCGACTATTTCGAGGGCTCGGAGGTCGAGACGAGGTAGCCGAACAGGCCGTGCTTCTCGTCGCCCGGGCCGGAGCTGAAGTAGAGGCGCGCCTGCGTCGACGCGCCGCTGCCGCTACCGCTACCCTGACCGGTCTGCGCCTGATCCTCGAACCGCAGCGACCACAGCCCTTCGATCGCGAGCGAGTTGCCCTTGTCGTCGGACAGCATGCCGAGCACGCGACCGGAGTCGGGCTCGACCGCGATGATGTGGCCGTCGCCGAAGTTGCCGATCAGGAGCTTGTTCGCGGTCGACGAGCAGAAGTTCGCAGGCGCGAGCGCGACGCCCCACGGCGCGTCGAGCAGACCACCCACGTCGACGATCGTGCGCATGAAGTTACCCTGCAGGTCGAACTCGTCGACCATGCCGAGGCCCGCACCCTTGACGTCATCGGCCTTCGCCGCGTCCTGCTTGGCGTACGTCACGTACACCGCGCCGTTCAGCACGACCGTGTTGAACGGCGCGTAGCCGGCCGGCAGGTTCGGGTTGACGAACATCGTCTGCAGCGCCGAGCCCGAGCCCGAGCCCGAGCCCGAGCCAGCGCTCGGGTTGGTCTGCGAGATCAGGTTGAAGTTCTCGTCGAACACGTCGATGCGCGCGTTGTGGAAGTCCGGCGCGATGATCCGCAGGCCGGTGAGCTTGGTCCCCGAGCCCGAGCCCGAGCCCGAGCCCTGGCCGGGCTGGATCTGGCTGAGGTCGATGATCGCGAGGCCCTTGTACGAGGCGCCGACGGACGAGCGATCGACGACGACCATGCCGGTGCGCGCGTTGACGTCGGGGTTCACCGCCCAGATCTTGCCGGTCTCGCTCGAGAACAGCAGCTTCGCCGCCGCACAGCCGGCGGAGTCGTGCATCACGAAGGCGGTCGACGAGGTGTTCTTCGCCGCGCCGGTGATCCCGACCTCGAGCATGACCTTGACCTGAGCGCCGGTCTGGTCCTGCGTCGTGACGATCGCGCGGCCCTCTCGATCGACGACCGAGATCTTG
>JBLMXA010000712.1:0-7329 GCA_050257515.1 Acidobacteriota bacterium
TGCCGTCGGGCGCGACGTCGAGCTCGCGCGACGGATGATCGGGTGCCGCGATGTCCACTCGATACTCGGCCAGGCCGTCGAACGTCGCGCTCACGCACGACACGAGCGCCGCGCTCGGAAAATTCCGCGCGATCGAGTCGGCGACGCGCTTGGGACACACCGGCTGCGCCTGCGCGATCGGAAGCGAGACGAGGGAGCACGCGACGACGAACCGGGCGATCTTCATGATCGCGATCGAAGCATCGCGAGTGCCGGTCAGTCGCGGCGCTGCGCCGGCAGGATCCCCGTCGGCCGGTTACGCTCGTCGTCGTGCTGGACGAACCGGCGGTGCCCGGTGTCGCGCCACCACGCGACCCACCGCTCGGCGGCGAGCTCGCGCTCCTTCTTCGGCAGGTCGTGGTGGTAACCGAAGTACTCGCCGGTGAGCCGGCGGAGGTCGAGGATCGCGAGCTCGCGGATCGCGTCGTCCTTGTGCGACAGGCCCTCGATCAGCCACTCGATGCGATGGCGCTTGCGCGCCGCGTCCCACCACTTGCGCCACTTTCGCTCGCTCGCACCGAAGTCCTGCGCGGTGAGCGCGACGAGCGCCTTGCGCACGTGGTCGGCGGAGCGATCGCCGCGCTCGATGACGCCGATCAGATCGCCGATCGCCTCGACGTCGCCCAGCCGCACGATCGCGGTCGCCGCCGCGTCGACGGTCTCGGGATCGTTCGATTGCACCGCGCGGCGCGCGCGCGACAGCGCGTGCGTGAGGTCGTGCATCGGGTAGCCGGCGAGCGCCTCGATCGCGGTCGCGCGGACGCCGTAGTCCTGATCGAACAGCCGCTCGACGAGCGCGTACACCGCGTTGCGCGGGCGCAGCTCGGAGGCGCAGATCGTCGCGTAGAAGCGATGGTCGCGGTCGGGCGAGCTCATCTGCTCGATCAGCAGCTCCGACGCCGCCGAGCCGAGCCGGACGACGAGCTCGAGCAGCCCGCCGTACTGCGCGGCGCGCAGCGGCCGGCCCGCGACCGCGAACCGAACGACGCGCAGCTTGCCGGGGAACCGCTTCATGACGATCGCGAGCGACTCGCTCGCGCGCTCGATCGCGTCGGTCATCGCGTCCTCGGCGTCGCCCTCCTTGACGCGCTCGAGGTCGTCGATCACGTGCTCGATCGGGCGCGGCGGCTGGGCGCTCGTCGTCAGCGTCGACGCGCCGTCGAGCGACGGCACGCTCGGTCGCTCGGCCGGCGCCGGTGCGCGCCACTGGGCGTCGTCGCGGACGATCCGCTTCGTCGCGACCGCCTCGTCCTCGATCACGACCTTCGGCGTCGCCTCGGGAGCGCGGTAGCCGGCGGACTTGTGCTTGACGATCAGCCGGCCGAGCGCGTCGGCGGCGGCGCCCGCGAGCGGCAGTAGCTCGGTGATGTCGGCGAGCTTGAGATCGCTGTGCACGCGGTGAGCGACGACGACCGCGACGACGCGGTCGCGCAGCACGATCGGCATGATCAGCGCCGACGGCGGCATCGTGCCGCCGAGGCGCAGCACCATCGCGTCGACCGACGGATCACCCGAGACCAGGGTGCCGACGTGCGGCCGCTTGCTCTGCACGACGGTGTGGAACGGCGACGTCGCGTCGAGCGGGATCAGCACGCGCGAGACCGCGGTGATGTCGATCCCCATCTCGGCGAGCGCGACGCGGCCGATCGCGGCGCCGCCCTGGATCGTGAGCAGCGCGGCATAGCGGGCGCGCCCGCGGGCGGCGCGCAACAGCGTGATGAACACGGTGTCGCGATCGTCGGCGGTCGCGAGCAGCTCGCGCGCCGGCACGATCGCGAGCGGGCTGTCGCGGCCCGCGGTGACGATCGGCGCGCTCTCGCCGCGGCGGATCGCGACGGGGATCGCACGCGCGCTCGCGCGCCCGCTGTCGGTGCCGGTGCTCGCGCGCGGCACGCCGGTGGCAGGCGTGATCGCGATGCGGAACGGCTCTGGCTTGCCGCTGGCGTCGAGCTCCGACGGCGCGTCGACGATCACCGGCTGCGACGTCACGCCCTGGATCGTGTCGGTGCGGCCGCGCAAGTCGATCGCCGGCTGCGCCGGCTGCGGGGGCGGCGTGCCGATCACCGGTGGCGCGGGGATCATCTCGATCTTCGTCGTCGGTGCGTCGGTGATCGGCGGCGGCGGCGCGGGCTGCGCCGGCAGCCGCGTGATCATCGGGATCATCGGCAGCGTGCGCGACGAGTCGGCGCGCGCCTCGAGGATCGCGGCGTCGCTCGCGCGCTGTGCGGGCTTGCCGTCCTCGACGATGACCGAGCGCGCGCGCCCGACCGGCGAGGGGCCCTCGTCGGCGGCGACCTGACGCGCGAGCGTCGTGAACCGCGCCGGCGCGTCGAGGCCGTACGCCTTCGCGAACGCGAGGTGCCAGCGGTACTCCGGCGTGATCAGCGGCTGCAGCGGGCGATCGAGCAGGTCGGCGAGGTCCTCGAGCTCGCTCATCTCGAGCGGCGAGCACACGAGCACGCGCAGCGCCTCGCCGGCCAGCGTCAGCGGCACCGCGCGAAACTGCTCGGCGATGTCCATGCCGATCAGCGCGAGCGCCGCCGGATCGATGTGCTCGCCCTCGTCGCGCGCGGCCGGCGGCAGGCCCGATGCGAGCGCGAGGTACTGCGTCAGCCGCTCCTCGGGCACGAAGTTCATCTCGAGCAGGATCGTGTCGAGGCTGCCGCCGTAGATCACCTGGCGCTGGAACGCCTTCTCCATGCGCTTGACGCCCAGCAGGCCGTCGCGCACGAGCAAGGAGCTGAGGCGCGAAGGCATCGTTACGTCCGGACCACGTACGTCCCGGCGATCCAGTCCTGCAGGCCGCGCTTCTCGCTGTCGAAGCCGATCCACAGGAAGCCGAGGAACAGCGTCGCCGCGGCCGCGACATATCCGGCGCAGCGCGCGACGCAGCGCGCGGGCGACGGCGGATCACCGTAGAGGTCGATGATCTTCATCTTCAGCACGCGCATGCCGAGCGTCCGGCCGAGCACGACGTGCGAGACGAGCAGGTACACGAGGCCGATGCCGAGGCACAGCGCGAGCCCCATCACGAGCGACGGATCGGTCGCGAGCACGAGGTCGATCCACAGATCGACGTCGGTGAGGTGCAAGGTCTTCGGCGGCAGGTGGACGCCGGCGATCTTGCTGACGATCAGCGTCACGATCAGCGCGACCGGCAGCACGATCGCGAGGTCGATCGCGGCGGCGAGCGCGCGCTTCCAGAACCCGACGACGTAGACCGCCGCGGCGTCGCGGCGCGCGACCTTCGGCGGTGGCGCAGGCTCGAGCGCGGGCTTCGGAGCGACTCGCGGCGGGTCAGGTAACGTTCCCGCGTCGTCGCGCAGCACGGCGGGTTCGCGCTCCGGCATCCATCATCTTATACGGCGCGCCCGCGGGGTAACGCAAATCTAGGGTTCGCGTCGAGAAGCCGCGGCCGCCGCGGCGTAGACGCCCCTCGCCATCAGCGAGCGCTCGCGGCGTGCGCGATCTGCGTAGATCATGGCCCGTGCGGCGTGGACGTCGCGGTCGTCCGGCGCGGCTCGAGCGGCCAGCTCGACCAGCTCGCAGGCGAGCGCGTCCTCGCCGGCGGCCGCCAGCTCGCGGGCGCGGGCGGCGAGCGCGGCGGCGCCACCGGCCAGCCCGGCGACCTCGCGCGCGACCGCCGCCTCGCGCGCCGGCTTGAGGTGCGCGGGGTTGCCGTCCCACCAGCCGCCGTACAGCCGGTAGAGGTTGCGGATCACGAACTCGGGCTCGTCGTAGATCGGCGCCAGGTACGGCCGCGCCATCAGGTCCTCGCGCGGCTGGACGCGTGCGAGCACCTCGTCGAGCCGCGCACCCTCGTTCATCAGCGCGACGACCTGGTCGACCAGGGACTCGAGGAAGCTCGCGGTGTCGTCGAGCGCGCGGTGCACCGCTTCCGCGCCCCAGATCGGCACGCCGTGGCCGGGGCACAGCACCTCGGGGCGGAGCGCGTCGATCGCGCGCAGCGCCGCGGCCCACTCGCGAGGGTAGCGCTGCACCTTCTGCGGGTTGCCGCAGTTCGGCGACGCCCAGATGAACAGATCGCCGGTGCACGCGACGCCGGCATCGGGCACCCACACCCACGTGTGGTCGTCGGTCTCGCCGAGGGCGTGGTGCAGCTCGAACCGGCGGCCGCCGACCGAGAGCGTCAGCGCGTCGGCGAACGTCTCGTCGGGTGCGCGGAACTCGCCCGGGAACTCGGCCGTGGTCTGGAACTGGCGCGCGTTGATCGCCTGGTTCCACCCGCGCATCTGGCGGTAGCGCGCGTGGCGGCGCGGCACGGCCTCGTGCGCGATCACGCGGACCTTGCGCCCGGAGTCGCGCTCGAAGCGCTCGACGCCGAAGCAGTGATCGACGTGGCCGTGCGTCCACACCGCGGTGTGGACCGGCGCGCGCGTCACCTGCCGCAGCCGCGCGCGCGTCGGCTCGGCGAGCAGGAAGCTGCCGGTGTCGACGAGCACGAGGCCGTCGTCGGTGTCGAACGCGGTGATGTTCGCGAAGCTCGACACGAAGTAGCAGCCGGCGGCGACCGGCTCGGCGAGGAACCGCGGCGCCATCGGTTGCACGGCGTCGACCGCCAGCGCGCCGCTCAGCAGCTGATCGGAGAGCTGGCGCAGGGCACTAATGCTTCACCATGCCGGCGACCGGCCGCGCGAGCACGCGATCGGCGATCGCGCGCGCCTCGGTCTTGTGGTCGCGATAGTCGCCGTCGACGAGCCGGAGCGGGTGCATGCCGTCGACCTGGCCGATGAACGGAGGGTGGATCGAGTAGCCGAGCATCGAGCGCACGCGATCGCTGCACGCGCGCGCCGCGTCGGGCGGGACGATCAACAGCTGCGACTCCTGCGGGCGCAGCCACGGCTGGCAGTACTGCGGGCTGATCGCGAGCCGGGCCGTGCGCGACACGTTGGCCCCGCCGCGGTGCCACAGCGCGCCGTCGAACACGACCGCGGAGCCCGCCGGCATCAGCGCGGGCACGACCTCGTGGTCGCGCGTCTCGGGGTGCTCGAAGCTCCACCGGTGGCTGCCGGGGATCAGCTCGGTCGCGCCGTTGTCGTACGTGAACTCGTCGAGCGCCCAGATCACGCTGATCGCGAGCGGCAGCGCGTGCGGGCGCGGCATGAAGTAGAACGCGTCGTCGGTGTGCCACGCCTGCGCGACCTCGCCGGGGAGCAGCCGGATCGACTGCAGCGTCGACAGCAGGAAGTTCGGCATCAGCAGCCGCTCGACGAGCGACATCACGCGCGGGTGCTCGGCGAGCCGCAGGAACGCGTCGCCCTTGCCGGCGAGGCTGTACACGCGCTGGCTGTGCTTGCCCTCGAACGCCGTGCGGCCGAGCGGCCGGCTCGCCTCGTGCGGCGCGAGCGCGGCGGTCAGCTCGTCGAGCTCGGCGCGGTCGAGCGCGCCCTCGAGGATCACGTACCCGTCGCGCTGGAACGACTCGAGCTCGGCGTCCGGATCGACCATGAACCGATGGTATCAGCTCGCGGTCGCGGCGCGGACGAGCGCGACCGCGACGACCGGCGCGGTCTCCGCGCGCAGCACGCGCGGCCCCAAACCGATTGACAAACCTCCGGCGGCGGTGAGCGCGTCGAGCTCCTCGGGCGCGAGCCCGCCCTCCGGGCCGCTGACGATCGTCAGCTCGGCGGCGGCGGGAAACGCGCCGCGCTCGGCCGATGGATCGAGCACGACGCACGCGCCGGCCCGAGCCAGCGCCGCGGCGAGCGACGCGGCGAGCGAGACGGTCGGCACCCGCGCGCGGCCCGACTGCCGCGCGGCCGCCTGCACGAGCGCCTGGTAGTGCGCGAGGCGCGCGTCGCGCCGGTCGCCCTCGAGCTTGACGACGGCGCGCGCGGCGGGCCACACGACGATCTCGTCGGCGCCGACCTCGACGAGCTTCTCGAGGCACGTGTCCATCCGATCGCCCTTGATCACCGGCACGAGCACGCGCACGCGCGGCGGCGCGTCGACGACCGCCTCGACCTCGCCCGCGCGCAGCAGCGTCTCGCGCTCGCCGATCCGCTCGATCACGGCGCGCGCGCGATGGCCCTCGCCATCGACGAGCTCGAGCGCGTCGCCGGCGCGCGCGCGGCGCACGCGCGACAGGTAGTGGTGCTCGTCGCCGGTGACGACCAGCGTGCCCGGCGCGAGCGCGTCGACGAAGATTCTCATGCGCTGCGCAAGACTACCGCCGACCACTGCGGATCGTCGGTGCTCGCGCGCACGTGGACGAGCGTCATCCCGGCGGCGACGTACTCGTCCGCGACCGGCTGCGCCTGCGGCGTCAGCAGGCCCGACAGGATCAGCGTACCCGCGGTGCGCGCGATCAGCGCGGGCCTCAGCTCGCGCAGCACGTGCGCCTGGATGTTCGCGAGCACCAGCGGGAACGACTCGCCGTCGAGCTCGACGCGCGCCGCGATCCGGTCGGCGACGCCGTTGACCGCCGCGTTGTCGCCGGTCGCCGTGACCGCGATCGGATCGTTGTCGACGGCGACGCAGGTCGCGCCCGGCCACAGCTTGACCGCCGCGATCGCGAGGATGCCCGAGCCGCAGCCGACGTCGAGCACGCGGTCGAACGCCTGGCCGGCGTCGGCGAGCGCCTGCAGCTCCGCGAGCACGAGCCGCGTGCTCGCGTGCGTGCCGGTGCCGAACGCCATGCCCGGATCGAGATCGATCCGCACGTCGCCGGGCCCGTCGTCGTAGCGCTCCCAGCTCGGCACGACGACGATCTGGCGGGTCAGCCGGCTGACCTTGAAGTACTTCTTCCAGGCATCGCGCCACTCGGCTTCGGGCAGCGCGTCGGCGCGGCGCACGCGCGCCGGATCGACCGCGGCGCCGCCGGCGGCCCACCGCGCGACCGCCTCGCGGGTCTCGGCGAGCGCGGCGTCGGCCTGCTCGCGCGCGACCCAGAACACGATCTCGTCGCCGCGCTGCTCGGTGCCGGCAGCGGCGGCGCTGACCTCGGAAGCGACGAGCGCCGCGACGTCATCGACGTCCGCGGCGCCCACGGGAACTACGATTTCGATCCAGTCCGTCACCCCAGCGGCCAACGGGCATCGAGCGGCTAGCGCGCCGGCGGCGGCGCCACGCGGCGCTTCATCTCGCGGCGCAGGCGCTTGCGCGCCTCGCGGGTCTTGCGCTTGCGCTTGACCGAGGGCTTCTCGTAAAAGCGGCGGCGCTTCAGCTCCTGCAGGATGCCCTCCTTGGACATCTTCTGCTTGAGGATCTTCATCGCCTTCTCGAGGCTGTCGCGAACCTCGACCTCGACGGGCTTGCCGAACGTATTCT
>JBLMXA010000713.1:0-7961 GCA_050257515.1 Acidobacteriota bacterium
GATCCCGCTGACGACGCAGGAGATGGACGAGCTGTACGAGCTGCCGTTCCAGCGCGTCCCGCACCCGCGCCACGCCGGCAAGAAGATCCCCGCCTACGAGATGATCAAGTTCTCGGTGACGATCCTGCGCGGCTGCTTCGGCGGCTGCAGCTTCTGCTCGATCACCGAGCACGAGGGCCGCGTGATCCAGAGCCGCAGCGAGCGCTCGATCCTGCGCGAGATCGAGCGCATCCGCGACGCGACCCCTGGCTTCACCGGCATCATCTCCGACCTCGGCGGCCCGACCGCGAACATGTACCGGATGGCGTGCAAGAGCCGCGAGATCGAGGCGGCGTGCCGCAAGCCGTCGTGCGTGTACCCCGACATCTGCGACAACCTCGGCACCGATCACGCGCCGCTCGTGCAGCTCTACAAGAAGGCGCGCGCGATCCCCGGCGTGAAGCGGATCTTCATCGCGTCGGGCGTGCGTTACGATCTCGCGGTGCGCTCGCCGGAGTGGATCCGCGAGCTCGCGCAGCACCACACCGGCGGCTACCTCAAGATCGCACCCGAGCACACCGAGCAAGGCCCGCTGGCCCACATGATGAAGCCCGGGATCGGCGCCTACGATCGATTCAAGGCGCTGTTCGATCGCTACTCGCAGGAGGCGGGCAAGGAGCAGTACCTGATCCCGTACTTCATCGCCGCACATCCGGGCACCACCGACGAGGACATGCTGAACCTCGCGCTGTGGCTCAAGCGCAACGGCTTCCGGCCCGATCAGGTCCAGGCGTTCCTGCCGTCGCCGATGGCGAGCGCGACCGCGATGTATCACACCGGCTACAACCCGCTGCGCTCGCTCAAGGCGAAGCAGCGCGTGCACGTCGTCAAGGGGCTCGAGCGGCGGCGCCTCCACAAGGCGTTCCTGCGCTATCACGACCCGAACAACTGGCCGCTGCTGCGCGAGGCACTACGCCGCATGGGGCGCAACGATCTGATCGGCGGCGGCAAGCACCAGCTCGTGCCGTCGTGGCAGCCCGCCACGACGCGTGTACGCGGGAGTAAGCTCCAGTCCGGCGTCGCGCTGACCCAGCACACCGGTCTCCCGCCGCAACCGCATCGCAAGCGCGGCAAGTGGTAAGCTCGTCTCGACGGAATGGGTGCGCCTTCGCCATCACCGGACGACTCCGGAGTCGTCGCGATCGGTAGCGTCCTGGACGGGCGCTATCGCATCGATGCCGTGCTCGGCAAGGGCGGCATGGGGCGGGTCTACAAGGGCGAGCACACCGGCATCGGCCGCGCGGTCGCGATCAAGGTCCTGCACGCGCAGCTCGGCCGTAACAAGGAGGCGACGCAGCGCTTCCAGCGCGAGGCGCTCGCGTCGGGCCGCCTCGATCATCCGAACATCGTCGGCGTCTCGGATTTCGGCGTGCTCGACGACGGCAGCCTCTACCTCGTCATGGAGGCGCTCGAGGGCGAATCGCTCGGCAAGCGGCTCGAGCGCGACAAGCGGATCCCGTGGCCCGAGGCGCTCGCGATCACGCGCGGCGTGCTCGCCGGGCTGCGCCACGCGCACGACAAGGGCGTCGTCCATCGCGACATCAAGCCCGACAACATCTTCCTCGCGCGCAAGGACGGCGACATCGTCGTCAAGATCCTCGACTTCGGCATCGCGAAGCTCTACGCCGGGAACGCCGACGATCCGGCGAGCACGCGCGCGGGCCTCACCGTCGGCACGCCCGCGTACCTGTCGCCGGAGCAGGCGGTCGGCGGCGCGATCACGCCGGCCGCGGACCTCTACTCGACGAGCGTCGTGCTCTACGAGATGCTCGTCGGCCGCCCGCCGTTCGAGGACACCGATCCGCTGCAGATGCTGACCGCGCACGTGTCGCGCGATGCGCCGACGTTCGCGGAGGTCGCGCCCGGCCTGCAGGTGCCGCCCGGGCTCGAGGACATCGTCCGTCACGGCCTGTCGAAGGTCGCGGCCGAGCGCATCAGCTCGGCGAGCGAGTACGTCGCCAGGCTCGACGACCTCGCGCGCTCCGCCGGCTACGACGCGCAGCTCGCGGCCGCGCATGCCTCGGCCTCGCTGATGATCCCCGCCGGTCCGCACGCGCCGCTCGCGACGCCGATGCCGGGCTCGTTCCTGACGCCGATGCCGGCGCAGATGACGTTCGCGAGCGAGGTCGGCAGCGCGCCGGCCGCGCTCGTGCCGACGCCGACCGCGCAGGTGCGCGTCTCGCGCAAGATGTCGATCGCCGACGACGGCGCGCCGATCCCGCGCAAGTGGCTCACGATCGCGGCGATCGTCGTCGCGGTCGGCATCGTCGCGTCGGGCGCGTACATGATCTTCGGCCGCGGCGGCTCCAAGGACGAGCCCGCGGGCCCGGCACCTGCTGTGCCGTTCGCCGAGTCGCAGGGCGATCGCGATCTCCGGCTCAAGGCCGCGCTGCACGATCTCGAGACCGGCAGGACCTGCCAGGACCGCAAGGCCGCGGTGCAGGAGCTCGCCGATCTCGGCGACCCGCGCGCGATCCCCGAGCTGCGCAAGGCGCGGTTTCGCGGCAGCGGTGGCCTGCTCGGCATCGGCGAGAGCAACGCGAACAGCTGCCTGACGAAGGATGCCGACGCCGCGATCAAGGCGCTGGGTGGCACGCCGAAGTGACTACGCCGGCGGCCGCGCCTTCCATTCCTTCTGCGTGAACACCTCGAAGTCGACGACGAGCGCCACCGGCTTGTCCGCGGCATCGACGGCCCAGTACGCGACGTAGTCGCCCTCTCCGCAGGCGAGCGCGAGCGCGTGGCGGCCGTCGGTGAGCGGGACGTCGACGGGCTGGACCGGGTTGCCCTCCGCGGGCGTCGCGATCGGCCCGGGCGAGCCGCTGCCGGCGTCGACGAGCGCGAGCCAGCCCGAGGTCACCGCGCAGCGCGGCAGCTGGTCGGCGGACTTCGGCTTCTTGCCGCCCTGGTAGTGCGCGACGGTCCACTTCGCGATCGGCGGGCGGCCGACGTGGATCGTGATCGCGGCGAGCCGCTCCTTGCCGGTGTCGTCGCGCGCGACCGACAGCATCACGCGAAACGCGCCGTTGCCGGAGGGCCGATCGAGCACGCGCCAGCTCCTCGGCGCCGCCGGATCGCACACCGCGATCGCGCCCGAGCTCACCGGCAGCTGCAGCTGCTGCATGAACCGCGTGTCGATCTTCCAGCCGCCGAAGCGCTCGCCGTAGCGGGTGAGCCGGCCGATGTCGCGCGGCGCGTGCATCTCGTCGCGCGGCGGCGGCGGTGGCGGTGGCGGTGGCGGGGCCGGCGGCAGCGCCGGCTGCTTCACGAGCTTCGGCGCGGGAGCTGGCTTCGCCTGCTTCGCTGGCCTCGCACGCTTTGCGGGCTTTCTGGCCGCAGGCTTCCCTGCAGGCTTCCCCTGCCTTTTCGTCGCCACCGGCGCACCGTAACATTTCCTCATGCGCCGCGTGTGTGCCGAGTGCAAGGCCCAGAACCGCATCCCGGTCCGTCATCTCGCCGATGCCGGCAAGTGCGGCAGGTGCCGCGCCGTGCTGCCGCCGACCGCGCAGCCGATCGAGATCCGGTCGCCGACGGAGTTCGACGAGATCGTCGCCGGCGCGCGCGTGCCCGTGCTCGTCGACTTCTGGGCGACGTGGTGCGGGCCGTGCCGCGCGGTCGCGCCCGAGGTCAAGAAGGCCGCGTCGAACCTCGCCGGCAAGGCGCTCGTGCTCAAGGTCGACACCGACGCGCTCGGCGAGCTCGCGCAGCGCTACCAGGTCCAGAGCATCCCGAACTTCGCGGTGTTTTCGGGCGGCCGGCTGCTCCGCCAGCGCGCCGGCGCGGTCGATCATCGCCAGCTCGAGCGGTGGGCGGTCGCCCCGCAGTAGATCGCTCGCCCGCCGCGTGCGTTTGACGCGGCATGGGCAAGCTAACTTGGACACTCGCGGCGGTCGCCGCCTTGGGTGGCACCGCCGCCGCCGACTCCGGCATCCACGCCGACGCGCCGGCGACGATGGCCGAGGGCGTGACGGTCGGCGGGTCGCTGCGCGGCGTCGCGCAGGACTACCTCGTGTCGCCCGAGGGCGGCGAGATCACCGGTCAGATGAAGTTCATCACCGCCGACCGCGTGCTCGGCGATGCGCCGCTCAAGTTCACCGACCTCGGCCTGTTCGGGCTGACCGGGCGGTGGTCGCTGTTCTCCAAGCTCGAGATCGCCGCCGGCGTCGACTTCCTCGCGAAGCAGCCGTCGTACACCGACGAGAAGCCGTGGCAGGACGTCAACGTCGCGCTGCGCAGCCCGCTCGCCAAGCGCGTCGCGCTCGCGGTGTCCGGCGGCGGCGGCCACCTGCTCGGCCACGCCGGGATGTGGACCCGCGAGGCGATGATGATCGAGTGGAAGAAGCCGATCTGCTGCGACGAGCACGAGGAGATCGCCGCGTTCGATCTCCAGGGCGGCGTCGACGGGCTCGGGCTCTCGGCGCCGCACGGAGCCGGCATGAACGCGTTCCTCACCGAGCTGTCGACGCAGACCTCGGTCCAGTTCCGCGAGCCGACCGGCCACTGGGGCGCGTGGCTCGGGATCGCGTACGCGCTGCCGGTCCAGCACAGCGGCGCCGATCCGACGACCGGGCTCGCGATCGATCCGCAGCCGCGGCTCGACTTCCACGTCGGCACCGTGCTGTCGCTCGAGCACCGGTGGGACCTGTTCGCCGACTTCGCGGTCGTCGATCGCGGCGACGTCCAGGACCCGGCGACGCGGCTGCCGATCCTCGACGGCGGCTTCGACCAGAAGCAGATCGTGTTCGGCGTGACCCGTCACATCGACGCGCCCAAGCACTCGCACCGCAGCTACGACGGCGACGATGGGATGCGGCTGTCGCGGGCCGAGTAGTTTCTTACCCTGGGTGGGTTTGGCCCTACCCCTGGAAGATCTCTGAGCCGTCAACTAACCGACTGCGATCGCTGGCGATTTTTCGCGCCTCGAGACGCCGATCGAGTGGCCTGCCGGTCGCACTAGCGCCGGGGCGTGCAGGCCCTCTCCCAGACTCGAGACCAGCTGATTCGCGACCACACCGACGTTGCCCGCCGCATCGCGCTCAAGATGGCGCGCCGGTGCCCCGACTGGATCGCCCGCGAGGACCTGATCTCGGCGGGGATGATCGGGCTCATCGAGGCCGCCGATCGTTACGACGGCACCCGCGAGGAGCCGTTCGTGTCGTTCGCCGAGCACCGGATCCGCGGCGCGATCCTCGACGAGCTGCGCCGCGGCGACATCATGCCGCGCCGGGTCCGCCAGCTCGCGCGCAAGATCATCGCCGCGATGCGCGAGCTCGAGAAGGGCGGCGAGCCGGCGACCGACCAGCGCGTCGCCGACGCGCTCGGCGTGTCGCTCGACGAGTACCGCGACGGCCTCGCGCAGCTCGCGCATGTCGAGATCACGCCGCTCGATCCGAACGACCAGCTCGTCGCGAACGACGAGTCGCCGGAGGCGGTCGCCGGCCATCGCCAGACGCTGCGCCGCGTGAAGGAGGCGCTCGGCCGCCTCGAGGCGCGCGACGTCACGATCCTCGGCCTCCATTACATCGAGGACATGACGTACCAGCAGATCGCGGAGATCCTCCACGTGACGCCGTCGCGCGTGTGCCAGCTGCTGTGGCGCGCGGTCGAGCGGCTGCGCGGCCAGCTCGAGACGCAGCGGAGGGCCGCATGACCCGCGTGATGGTCGTCGACGACGATCCGCTGCTCCGCCGCGCGCTCGCGTGCGCGCTCGCGCGCTGCGGCTACGACGTGTCGATCGCGCACGACGGCGAGCGCGCGCTGCGCATCGCGCAGATCACCGCGCCGAGCGTCGCGATCGTCGATCTCCACATGCCGGGCGGCGGCCTCGCGCTCGTGCGCGAGCTCAAGCGACTCGGCGGTGACGCGATCCACGTCGCCGTGCTGAGCGGCGAGGATGCCGACGTGATCGCCGAGGCGTGTGGCGAGGCTGGCGCCGACGAGGTGCTGAGCAAGCCGATCACCCCGGCCGAGCTGCGCCGCCGCGTCGCGGCCGCGATCGCGTCCCTCGCGGCCGAGCCGGCGTCGGCGGCGTAGCGCCGTGGATTTTGCGGTCGACGCGTGCGACGCTCGCAGCCAGCGGTTCATGGCCGAGGAAGCGACGCCCGCCAAGGTCATGGTCGTCGAGGACGACGAGGACGTCGCGCGCGCGATCGCGCGGCGGCTCGGCGGGGACGGGCACGAGATCGAGTCGTCGATGGAGGGCGAGAGCGTGCTCGCACGGCTCGCCGCCGGGCTCGCCGACTGGGACGTCGTGATCCTCGACGTCGGGCTGCCCGGCACGAGCGGCATCGAGGTGCTGACGAGGTTACGCGAGGCGGGGGCGCCGGCGTCCGTGATCATGCTCACCGGCGATCGCAGCGCGGCGACCGCGACGACGTGCATGCGCGCCGGCGCGTTCTACTACCTGACGAAGCCGTTCGAGCCGTACCAGCTGTCGGCGATGGTGCAGTCGGCCGCGCGCCACGCGCAGCTGCGCAAGCAGCTCGCGAGCCGCGATGCGCTCCGGCCCGACTCGCTGCTCGTCGGCGAGTCCGCGGCGGTGCGCCGGCTGCGCGCCGCCTGCGAGCGGCTCGGCCAGCAGGACGTCGCGATCCTGATCCAGGGCGAGAGCGGCACCGGCAAGGAGCTGGTCGCACGCACGCTGCACACGCTCGGTCCGCGCAGGCGCAAGCGGTTCGTCGCGCTCAACTGCGGCGCGATCCCCGAGTCGCTGATCGACAGCGAGCTGTTCGGTCACGCCAAGGGCGCGTTCACCGGCGCGACGACCGATCGCGCGGGCGTGTTCGTCGAGGCCGACGGCGGCACGCTGTTCCTCGACGAGATCGGCGACATGCCGGTCGCCGTGCAGGCGCGCCTGCTCCGCGTGCTGCAGGAGAGCGAGGTGCGCCCGGTCGGCGGCAGCGCGACCCGCAAGGTCGACGTCCGCGTGATCGCGGCGACCCACGTCGATCTCGCCGCCGCGGTCGAGCAGGGCAGGTTCCGCCAGGACCTGTTCTATCGGCTCAACGTCGTCGTGCTGCGCGTGCCGCCGCTGCGCGAGCGGGCCGGCGACCTGCCGCTCCTCGCCGCGCACTTCCTGAAGAAGCACGGCGGCGGCAAGCCGCCCGGGCTCGTGCCGGAGGCGCTCGACGCGATGATCGAGTACGCGTGGCCGGGCAACGTGCGCGAGCTCGAGAACGCGATCCTCCACGCGATCGCGCTCCACCACGGCGACGTGATCCGCCCCGAGTCGCTGCCGCCGCAGATCGTCGGGCGCCACAAGGGCGAGGTCGTCGCGGCCGCCGGCGACGCCGGCGACGCGCTCGTGCCGCTGACCGAGGCCAAGCGCCGCGCGAGCGCCGAGTTCGAACGCCGCTACCTCGTGCGCGTGATGGAGCGCGCGAAGGGCTCGGTGTCGGAGGCGGCGCGGCTCGCCGGCCTCGACCGCACGAACTTCCGGCGGCTGCTGCAGCGCCATGGCATCGACTCGACGCAGTTCAAGTGAGTGAGCGATGACCGAGTGCGAGCGAAGCGAGCGCGAGGCACCCTACACGAACGGGTGCCGCGAAGCGGCCAAGTGAGTGAGACGCCCCTCGCGGTACACCTGATCTTGCTGCTCGGCCAGGTGTGCTTCGCCTCGCTCCCGGTCGTCGGCCGGATGGCGATCATCGGCCACCTGCCGCCGGCCGGGATCGTGCTCGTGCGCATGACCGGCGGCGCGGTCGTGTTCTCGCTGATCGCGTGGCGGCGCGGCTCGCTGCGCGTCGCGCGCGGCGACCTCGCGTTCCTCGTGTTCTGCGCGTTCCTCGGCGTCGCCGCGAACCAGGAGCTGTTCATCCAGGGGCTCGCGCGGTCGACCGCGACGAACGCGACCGTGCTCGGCTCGACGATCCCGGTGTTCACGGCACTCGTCGCGATCGCGCTGCGCCGCGCGCCGCCGCGCC
>JBLMXA010000714.1:0-2635 GCA_050257515.1 Acidobacteriota bacterium
AAGCAAGTGCCGCATTCAACGCTTCGATCACGCGCGGCATGTCCTGGTGCGACGCGACCGACACGCGGAGGTGGTCCGGCAGCCCCCACGCCGCCATCGGCCGCACGATCACGCCCATCCGCAGCAGGCGCTCGTAGACCGGCGTCGACGGCCGGCCGCAGTCGATCAGCACGAAGTTCGCGAGCGACGGGTAGACCTTCACGCCCGGACCGTGGACCTCGGCGCGCAGCCGCTCGATGCCGGCGCGGCCGTGGCGCGCGCTGATCGCGACGTGATCGCGGTCGTCGAGCGCGGCGAGCGCGCCGACCATCGCGAGGCTCGACACGTGGAACGTGCGGCCGACGCGGCCGAGCAGGTCGACCACCGCGCGATGCGCGACCGCGAAGCCGATGCGCAGGCCGGCGAGCCCGTAGATCTTCGAGAACGTGCGGAGCAGGACCACGCGATGGTCCTGCTTCGCGAGCGCCATGCCGTCGACGTGATCGACCTCGGGCCACTCGGCCGCGTACTCGGCGTACGCCTCGTCGATCACGAGCAGCGCGCGCGCGGGCAGCGCGGCGAGGATCTCGCGTGCCTGCGCGCGCGTGATCACCGAGCCGGTCGGGTTGTTCGGCGTGCCGAGCACGACGAGCTTGGTGTGCGGCGTGATCGCCGCGATCAGCGCGGGGACGTCGCACGCGAGCTCGCGGGTCACGGGTGCCGCTCGGAACGTGCGGCCGGCGACCTGCGCGCTCAGCCGATAGCTGAGGAACGCGTACTTGTGCGACAGCACCTCGTCGTCCGCCGCGCACGTCGCGAGCACGAGCTGGTACAGCAGATCGTTGGAGCCGTTGCCGAGCGCGAGCTCGTCGATCGTCACGCCGAGCCGCGTCGCGAGCGCGCGCCGCAGCGCGAACCCGCCGGCATCGGGGTAGAGGTGGAGCTGGGGCAGCGCCGCCGGCAGTGCAGCAACTGCGCGCGGCGACGGCCCGAGCGGGTTCTCGTTCGACGCGACCTTGATCGCGCCGCCAGGAGGCAACAAAGATCCGAGCTCGCGCTCGAGCTCCTCGATCGGCTTGCCCGGCTGGTAGACGTCGAGGTTGCGAACGTGAGGCGGGGCGAGGTCATCGAGCCAGGGGTCGGACACGGCGGCGCAAACCCTACCAGAATCTGGTGGCCGTTCCTTGCACAACCTGTGATGCGTCAGCGCCGTCGCAATGTTATCGGCTGTCGACGGTGGAATTCCCGATCTGCCGTCGGCGGTCTATAGTCCCAGCAGCATGCGCCGCTGGGTATTTTGGCTCGCCGCCGCCGTCATCCTGCTCGCTCCGGCCATCGCCGGGGCCGACGACGGCTCGTTCGCGTCGTATCAGGAACGGGGCTGGGGCTGGATGTTCCTCGGAGCATTCGGCGTCGGCTTTCTGACCTCGCTGACACCCTGCGTGTACCCGATGATCCCGATCACGCTCGCGATCTTCGGCGCGCGCGGCGACAACGTGTCGAAGGGCCGCGCGATGGCGCTCGCGACCGCGTACGTCGGCGGCATGGGGCTCACGTACTCCGCGCTCGGCGTGACGATGGCGCTCGTCGGCAAGGAGACCTCGTTCGGCTCGCAGCTGCACAGCCCGTGGGTCGTGTTCCCGCTGATCCTGCTGTTCCTCGCGCTCGCGGCGTCGATGTTCGGCGCGTTCGAGCTGCAGCTCCCGTCGAGCATCCAGGCGCGCCTGAACCAGGTCGGCGGCAAAGGCTTCGGCGGCGCGTTCGCGATGGGTCTCGTCGGCGGTCTGATCGCGGCGCCGTGCACCGGCCCGTTCCTGATCGGCCTGCTCGGCTTCGTGTCGACGACCGGCAGCGTGATCGGCGGCGGCGCGCTGCTGTTCACGTACGCGCTCGGCATGGGCGTGCTGTTCTGGGTGCTCGCCGCGGTCGCGCGCGGCCTGCCCAAGAGCGGCGCGTGGATGGAGAGCGTCAAGAGCGCCGGCGGCATCGGCCTGGTGTTCGCCGCGATCTACTACCTGAAGCCGTTCGTGCCGGCGCTGCGCCACATCGCGTCGCCGCACTACTGGTTCCTCGCGCTCGCGATCGCGGTCGGCGTCGCCGGCATCATGATCGGCGCGCTGCGGCTGTCGTTCCACGGCGATCTCAAGGAGAAGCTGCGCAAGGGCGCGGGCGTCGCGCTGACGCTCGCCGGCGCGCTCGGCATCTGGACGTGGAAGCTGACGCCGAAGCAGCACCTGCCGTGGCTGCACGACGAGGCCGCCGCGTTCGAGCAGGCGCGCCAGGAGCACAAGGGCGTGATGGTCGACTTCGCGGCGTCGTGGTGCATGCCGTGCGAGGAGCTCGAGCTGACGTTCGGCGACGACGACGTCTACAACGCGATCACGAGCAAGTTCGTGCCGCTGCAGCTCTCCGACTACGTGATGAGCGAGGACGCGCTCGAGCAGGTGCGCAAGCGCTACGGCGCGGACACCTGGCCGCACGTCGTGTTCATGACCGCCGAGGGCAACGTGCTCGGCCGCGTCAAGCACCTGATCGAGCCCGACGAGATGATGCAGATCATCGAGCCGGCGGCGAAGAAGATCGTCAGCGCGCGGTGACGGCGAGAATCCTCGCGGGTTCACCGCGGAGGGTGGCTCGAAGCGGTTCCGCTTCGGGA
>JBLMXA010000715.1:0-9271 GCA_050257515.1 Acidobacteriota bacterium
CCGGCGTAGCCGAACACGAGCGCGGCGATCGCGCGGCCGCCGACGTCGAGCGGGATCCCCGCGAACGCCTCGGGCTCCTCGAGCCAGCGCTCCTCGTTCGCTTCGACGATCGCCGCACACAGCTGGCCGCACGCCGCGGAGCCATGCGTCGCGAGCACGTGCAGCGTGCCATCGGCGCCGCGCGCCCAGATCGAGCACGAGGCGGCCTCGGCGGCCTCGGCGCCGAGCCGCACCATCGCGGCCGCGATGTCCTCCGGCGTGGGCGCCGACGACAGCGCGGCGATCACCTCCTGCAGCTTGCGCAGGCGCAGCGCGCGCTGCGCGTTCTCCGCTTCGAGCCGCTCGCGCTCGCGAGCCTTGCGGATGCGATCGATCGCGCTCGCGCACTGCCGCGCGATCGTGACGAGGAACGCGCGCTCGTCCTCCGACAGCTCGCGCGGCCGGTCGAACGCGAACACGATGCCGCCGAGCGCGCGCTCGCCCGTCGCGAGCGGCAAGCACGCGACCGCCAGCTCGCTCGCGCCCGACTGGCGCAGCCGCTCGGCGGAGCTCGGGAACCGCTCGGCATACTCGTCGAGGCTGCGGAACCACAGCGGCGCGCGCGACGCGACCGAGCGCGCGAGCGGCGCCTCGGTGGACAGCGGCAGCCGGCGGTACTCGGGCGGCGGCACGATCCCCGACGACTGGATCAGCTCGAGCATCTCGCCGTCGAGCAGCCACAGCGCGCCGGCCGCGCCGTCGAGCGCGGCGACGCCTTCGTCGACGATCACGCGCGCGACCTCGTCGATCGTCGGCGCCTCGGTCGCGCGAAGCGTGACCTCCTGGAGGCGCCGGATGCGAGTCGCGAGCGGGCGATTGGCGGTCGCCATGGCGGCGACCATACCGCAGGCATCGTCGTCGACGATCAGCTGGTTCTGGTGTGCGCCAGCGCTCACCACCCGTTCTACCCGTGGATCCGTACGCCTCCGTCTGACGATGTCGCCTCGGGAGCGTGCCGATCATCTCGCGAGTGCGGCGCGAGCCTTCTGCCCGAGCGCGTCGTCGGCGGAGCGCAGCGTTGCCAGTCGCTGCCACGCGGCGCGCGCCTGATCGGTGTGGCCGAGCGCGCCGTGCGCCTCGGCGGTCCACACGAGGCACGGCGCGACCGCCGCGCCCCACTGCCACGAGAACAGCCGCGCGCGGATGACCTCGTCGCACGCGCCGATCACGCCCGACGGATCGGACAGCGCGTGGAGCTCGCCGGCGAGCAGGTACCAGTCGTCGATGATGAACCGCGCGTCGCCGGTCGTCGCGATCGCGCGGCGGATGTCATCGGCGGCGGTCGCGTGATCGCCCTGCGCGCGCGCGACGAGGCCCTTCGCGAGCTCGCCGACCTCGGGATACGGGCTGTCGACGAAGCTCCGCACCCGCGCGCGATCGCCACGCGCGTCCGCGAGCAGCAGCTCGATCGCGTTGAGGTTGAGCGAGTGGCCGAAGTCGGCGATCACCGAGGCCTCGATCTGCTGCGACAGCTCGGCGAGCTCCTCGGGGCGCGCGGCGAGCAGCGCCGAGCCGGCGATCTTCTGCAGCGTGATGTTACGGCCCGGGCCGTTCGGGTTGATCGCCGCCTGCCGGATCGCGCGATCGAGCGCCTGGCGGCGCGCCGCCTCGTCGCCGCGCGCGATCGCGAGGCTCATCGTCGCCTCCGCCATCCCGCCGGCATCGGCCTCGGCGAGCTGGCGGAGCAGCGCGGTCGCGAGATCGAGCTGGTCGGACAGCAGGTAGGCGGTCGCGAGCTCGAGCTTGAGATCGCTCGCCGGCGTCGTCGATTCGTCGATCACGCGCGACAGCAGCCGGATCGCGGCCTCGTACTCGCGGCGCGCGATCAGGATGCGCGGCTCCCACACCCGGTTGTACGTGTCGCCGCTCGGATCGCTGAGCGCGAGCGCCCACGCCATGCCCGCGTCGTCGGCATGCGACACGTAGAACGTGAACGCGTGGACGAGCGCGAGCCGGAAGCGCGGCTCGAGCGCGACGATCCGCCGGTACACGCCCATCGCCTCGGCGGGCCGGCCGCCGTGGAACAGCGACTCGAACAGCACGTACAGCACCTCGCGATCGTCGGGGTACTTCTCGGCAAGCGGGCGGAGCAGGGCGATCCCCTGCTGGTAATCCTGGCCGACGAGCGCGCGCAGCGCCGCGAGCATCCCCTGCTGCGCGTCGTCGAGGCCGAGCGCGAGCGCCTTGTCGATCTCCTCGCGCGCCGGTCCCGCCGGCGGCGCCTGCCAGTACAGCGCGATCGCGAGGTAGTAGTGCGCGAGCGCGAGCTGTGGTGCCTCGTGGATCGCGGCGCGCAGGTGATCGACGGCGTCGTCGAGCTTCTCGCGCTCGACGTCGGCGATGCCGAGCTGCAGCTCGCGCTCGGCGGAGAACGGCGCCGCGGTGCGCGCGGTCGGCTCGATCGAGTGGCCGATGACGGCGCGTGCGACCTGCGGCGCGGCGGAGCGCACGACCTCGGGCACGTCCTCGACGCGCGTCTCGCGCTCGATCTCGTCGAGCTGGTCGCCGCCGGCGGACTCGATGCGGATCAGCACGCGCACCTGGTCGCGCGCGCGCGACAGGTCGCCGCGGACGAGCACGTCGGCGCCGAGCTTCTGCGCCGCGGTCACCCACTCGCCGGGCGGTGCGTCGGGGCCGCGCACGTTCGAGAGCAGCTGGTAGTAGCCGATCACCTTGACGTCGGGCACGCCGTGCAGCTCGAGACCGAGCAGGTTCGGCAGCCCGGCGCCGGCGAAGTCGAGCAGCGGATCGCGCGTGGTGTCGGCGAACGGCAGCAGGGCGACGGTGTGGCGACCGGTCGTGGCGCGCGCGGCCTTGGCGTGGCCGCCGCGCGCGAGCCACACCGCGCCGCCGCCGGCGGCGAGCCCGGCGGCCGCGACGAGCGCCGCGATCACGGGCCACCTCCGGCGCGGGGCGGGTGGCGGCACCGTGGCCGCCGACTCGGTCGCTTCGAGCGCGTCGGCGAACGCGCGGCCGTTCGTGAACCGCTCGGCGGGGCGCTCGCGCACCGCGCGCGCGATCGCCGCCGCCAGCACGCGATCGCCGGTCGCCGTGGCGACGAGGGCGGCCGGATCGCCCGGTGCGTCGTCGTCGTGGAGCCGCTTGCCGGTCGCCGCCTCGAACAGCGTGACGCCGGCGGCGTAGACATCGGCGCGCGCGTCGACGTCGCGCGCGCGCAGCTGCTCGGGCGCCATGTACATCGGCGTGCCGACGCGCGTGCCGGGCAGCGTGAGATCGCTGTCGCCGAAGAACGCGACGCCGAAATCGGCGAGCTTGACCTCGCCCTTGTCGCCGAGCAGCACGTTCGCGGGCTTGACGTCGCGGTGGACGATGCCGGCGGCGTGCGCGAACCCGAGCGCGTCGAGCAGCGCGGTGCCGATCCGCCGGACCTCGGCGACCGGCAGCACGCCTTCGCGATGCAGGCGCGCCGACAGCGACTCGCCGCGCACGAGCTCCATCACGATGAACCCGCCGGCGGGATCGACGTCGTAGACCTGGACGATGCCGGCGTGCCCGAGCCGCGCCGCGGCGCGCGCCTCGCGCAGGAAGCGCTCGCCGACCGCCGGATCGGCGAGCGGGTCCTTCGTCAGCACCTTGATCGCGACCTCGCGCGACAGCACCTTGTCGTACGCCTCGACGACGGTGCCCATGCCGCCCTCGCCGAGCGTGCCGCGGATCGTGAACCGCGCCAGCAGCGGCGCGAGGTTCGGCGTGCCGTCGCGCGTCCGCGGCGTGTCGGCCGCGGTCACCTCGCCGGTCGAGGCGCGAGGCAGGGCGCGTCCGCCGCCCTCATCACGGTCGTCCGCATCGCCCACGAAACCATTGTAGCTCAGTACATCACGGCGAACGTGCCGGTCACGCCCAGCGAGCGGTCGGTCGCGTTCGTGACGCCGCGCTGCGGGGTCTGGAACGACAGCCCGACCTGATCGAACAGCGCGGCGAAGCGCAGGCCGTAGTGCGGGCCGAGCACGACGTCGACCGTGCCCTCGGCGGCGATCGCGTAGATGCTCGCCTGACCAAAGCCGGTCATGCCGTCCGTGATCTGACCGCTCGCGGACATCAGCGGCACCTCGAGCTGCACGCCGACGCCGATCGTCGGCGTCGCGGCGAACCGCGCGACCGCGCCGGGAGCGATGCCCTTGTAATCGACATCCGGCATGTCGAGCGTCGCGCCCATCAGGCCCGAGCGATCGGCGACGAACTTGCGCGCCCAGTAGGCGACGCCGAACGCGTACGACGCCTGGCCGGTCGTGAACCGGTACCGCGCGCCGATCTCGTAGTGCATCTCGTTGATCGGCGCGCTCTTCGTGGTGCCCGGCACCGTGATGCTGAGGCCGACGGTCTTGCCGGCGGCGCCGAACACGCCGAACCCGGCGGCAGCGCCGTGCAGGCTGTCGAACGAGCCCGGGTACACCTCGCCCTCGATCTGGCCCGAGATCGACGCGGTGCCGACCGCGGGCGGCGGCGTCACGCCGGTGGTCGTGTAATCGAGCGTGCGGTGCAGGCCCGCAGGCCCGGCGTCGAGCCACAGCGCGGCCTGCGTCGCGGGATGCCGCGGCGGCGGCGGCTCCTCGGCGCCCTCGTCGTCGTCGCCGTGGTGCTTCTTCTTCTTCTTGCGCGGCCGGTCCTCGTCGTCGTCCGAGTGCTTGCGGGCGCGCGTCGAGTCGTCGTCGGCCGCGGCGAGCTTCTTCTTCGGCCGGTCGTCGTCGTCGCTCCTGGCCTTGTTCGGCGCCTCGGCGGCCTCGTCGTCGCCGGCGTCCTCGTTCGCGTCGCCGTCGCTCGCCGGCGCGATCCGCTTCGCGAGCTCCTCGCGCAGCTCCTTGCGGAACGCCTTGCTCGTCGCGCTCCGCGTCTCGAGCTCGAACGCCGAGCCGCGCTTGCCGCGCCCCGATACCGAGAGCACGAGGTGCTTCTTGCCGCCGGACCTCTCGACCTTGCCGTGGATGATCGCGTCGACCTCGAGCTTGCGGCGCAGCTTCTTCAGCGAGCGCGGCGTCTCGAGATCGGTGATCCCGAGCTGGTCGGCGGCCTTCGCGGTCGGCTTCGGCCCGATCACCTTGGCGTGCTCGCCGGCCTCCTGCACGATCGCGTCGGCGTAGCGGCCGTCCTCGTCGCCGTCGAGCGGCTCGACCGCGACCTTCGGTCTGGCGTGCGCCACCGCCGGTACCCAGACCAGCCAGACGAGCGCGATCAGGAGCCACCGCAACGTGGTAACGAGGATACCACCGCGCCATGCCGCTGTTTCACCTCGTCACTCGCAGCGCCTGGCAGGACGCCGTCGCGCGCGGCGCGTACCGGGCGGCGCTCGCCCGCGACGGCTTCATCCACCTTTCGACCGAGCGACAGTGGCCGGGAGCACGCGCGCGGTTCTTCGCCGGGGTGGCCGACGTCGTGCTGGTCGTGATCGATGACACCCGCCTGCGCTCGCCGGTCCGCTACGAGCGCGCCGATGGCGACGACTTCCCGCACCTCTACGGTCCGCTCGATCTGGACGCCGTGATCGAGGTCCGCGACCTCGATCCGTGAGAGATTCACCGCCATGCGCGTTCGCTCAGGTGTCCTGGCGCTCCTTGCCCTCTCGCTCGCTGCGTGTCCGCCGGCGAAGACCACCTCACCGAGTGCCGGCGGCACCAGCGCCGGCACCGTCGACCCCGATCGCTGCGGCGATCTGTCGGCGACCGACGTCGGGCGCAAGCTGCACGCGTTCCTCGTGTCGACGACCGAGCTCGATCGCCAGGTCACCGAGATCGAGCAGACGCTGCGGGCGGCCTGCAAGACGATGGGCAGCGAGCTGCAGATGGACGCCGCCGCGCTCGACGGGCCGACCAAAGATCTGTGCGGCAACGTGTTCGCGATGCTCAAGACCGACCTCCAGGCCGGGCTGAACGCGACCCCGATGGTCGTCCACTACACGCCCGGGCAGTGCACCGTCGACGCCGACGCCGCCGCGCACGTCGCCGCGCAGTGCGAGGCGCAGGCGGCCGGCACCGCGACCGTGACGTGCGAAGGCACGTGCACGGGCACCTGCCGCGGCACGTGCAACGGCACCTGCTCGGCGACCGGCCCGAACGGCGAGTGCAACGGCCGCTGCAACGGCACGTGCGAGGGCTCGTGCACCGGCGGCTGCACCGGCGCGGCCGACGTCCACGCGTCGGCGGAGTGCAAGGCGGAGGCGGAGGTCCACGCGACGCTCACCATGCAGTGCACCGATCCGCAGGTGAACGTGACGCTGCCGCAGGTCGGCGTCGTCGACGCGGCGAAGGCGAACCTCGCGCTCGAGGCGATGCGCAAGGGCCTGCCGAAGATGCTGTGGGTCGCGGCGCGCGCCAAGCCGCTCGCGCACGCGGCGGAGACGTGGTTCACGGCGGCGCGCGAGCTCGGCGACTCCGGCGAGCAGATCGCATCGCAGTTCGCGGATCGCGCGATCTGCGTCGGCGGCCAGATCGCTGCGGCCGTCGCGATGATCGCGAACATCCAGGCGTCGTTCCAGGTGTCGGTCGAGATCTCGGTGCAGGCGCAGGCGACCGTCGGCGCTTCGGGATAGGAAACGAACAGAGAAGCGGAACAGGAACCAGAATTCACAGCGCCGGCAACGTTCTCGATTCTGGTTCCGGTGCCGCTTCCCTATTGAATTCCGACTCCGGGGTGTCTGCGGAAGTCGCAGCGCGATCCTGCGGACCTCGCAGGTCGCCGCGGGCGTGGCCAGCGAGATCGCGCGGTTACGCGCGGCACGCGCGTCGCAATAGCGCGAGGCAGACCAAGGAGGTCTCAGATGTTCAGCAAGAAGATCAAGCTCGCACTCGCGCTGTGCGCCACGCTCGCCGGTGGCGGTGTTGCTCTCGCCCAGGGGTTCCACGGCGGCGGCGAAGGACGCGCGAAGCTGCTCGAAAAGTACGACACCAACAAGGATGGCCAGCTCGACGCGAGCGAGAAGGCGGCGATGAAGGCCGACTTCCAGGCCAAGCGCGCCGAGCGCAAGGCCGAGATGCTCGCCCGGTTCGACACGAACAAGGACGGCACGCTCGACGCGCAGGAGCGCGCGGTGATGAAGGACACCCTGATCACCGAGCGCTTCCAGAAGCTCGACACGAACAAGGACGGCGTGATCTCGCTCGACGAGTTCAAGGCCGGCGCCGCCAAGATGGGCCCGCACGCGCGTGGCCGGTTCGGCCGCCATCACCACAGGGCGATCGGCACGAAGTGACGGCCGCGGCGTATGCTGCCCGCCGTGACCATGAGGTTGCGCGTACCGCCGCTGTCCATCGCGTTCGCGTTGATGGCGGCGGCGCTCGTCGCCACGACGTGGTCGACGCGCAGCGCGGTGACCGACGCGTTCGACAGCGTGCGCGACGGTCAGGCGCTGACCGCCGAGCAGGCGGTGCGCGCGGATCTCGCCGATCTCGGTGGACCGCCGAGCGCCGACGATCTGCAGACGATCGTCCACGATCGCCAGAAGGACGGCCTGCGCTACCTCGCGCTCGTCGACAACCACGGCAGCGTGGTCGCGGCGGCGGGCGCGGCGCGGGTGACGCAGCCTGCCACGCCGCCTGCGCGCGGCGAGCGGCCGGTGCAGGTCACGCGCGTCGGCGATCGCGTGCGGATCGAGATGCGCGCGGCGTTCCGGCGCGCGTGGGGATCGGCGCTGCGCGGCTGGTGGGTCGTCATGGAGCTCGAGCCCAGCGAGGCGCTCGCGCTCGAGCACGTCGCGTCGCGCACGCTGTGGATCGGCGCGCTCGCGGCGCTGACCTTGCTCGGCGTCGCGCTCGCGCTCGTACGGCGCGAGCTGCGCCGACACGCCGAGGAGCGCGCGAGGGAGCACGAGCGGCGCCTCGCGAGCCTCGGCGAGATGTCGGCGGTGCTCGCGCACGAGATCAAGAACCCGCTCGCGTCGCTCAAGGGCAACGCGCAGCTGCTCGCGGCGATGCTGCCCGAGGGCGACAAGCCGCGCGGCAAGGCCGATCGCGTCGTCGACGAGGCACGCCGGCTCGAGCGGCTCGTGCAGGACCTGCTCGCGTTCGTCCGCACGGGCGAGCTCGCGCGCGAGCCGGTCGACGTCGGCGAGCTCGTGCGCGCGGCCGCCGGCGATGCCGAGGTCACGGTCGAGGCGAAGACGTGGTCGCTCGATCGCGAGCGCATGCGGCAGGTGATCGCGAACCTCACCGACAACGCGCGCGCCGCCGGGGCGCCGGTGCGCGTGCGCGCGCGCGAGGATGGCGACCGGCTCGTCGTCGAGGTCGCCGACTCCGGACCGGGCGTGCCCGAGGCCGATCGCGACAAGATCTTCGAGCCGTTCTTCACGAGCAAGACCCGCGGCACCGGCCTGGGCCTGGCGATCGTGCGGCGGATCGTCGAGCTCCACGGCGGGAGCATCTCGGTGCGGAACGAGGGCGGCGCGGTGTTCCGCGTCGAGATTCCGCGGTAGAGGAGGATATGGCGCGCATCCTGGTCGCCGACGACGAGCCCGGCATCCGCGAGTTCCTGAAGGACGCGCTCGAGCTCGACGATCACGTCGTCGTGACCGCGGCCGACGGCAGGTCCGCGGCGAAGCTGCTCGACGAGCGCGGCTTCGATCTCGTGATCACCGATCTCAAGATGCCCGGGCTCGACGGCATGGCGCTGCTCCGCAAGGTCCGCGCCGAGCAGCCCGAGGTCGAGGTCATCGTGATGACCGCCCACGGCAACGTCGACAACGCGGTCGAGGCGATGAAGCTCGGCGCGTTCGAGTTCCTGCAGAAGCCGATCAGCGGGCCCGACGAGCTGCGCCTGCTCGCGCAGCGCGCGCTCGAGCGGCGGGGCCTGCGCGATCGCGTCGACGGCGCCGAGCGGATCGTCGGCGGCGTCGAGGCCGGGCCGCCGCTGACCTACGGCGATCCGGCGATGAAGCCGGTGACCGACGCGATCGACAAGGTCGCGCGCACCGCGGCGACCGTGCTGCTGCTCGGCGAGAGCGGCACCGGCAAGGAGGTCGCCGCGCGCGCGATCCACGCTCACTCGCCGCGCGCGGCGCGTCCGTTCCTCGCGATCAACTGCGCCGCGCTGTCGGAGACGTTGCTCGAGAGCGAGCTGTTCGGCCACGAGAAGGGCGCGTTCACCGGCGCGACGGAGCGCAAGCGCGGGCGGCTCGAGCTCGCCGACGGCGGCACGTTCTTCCTCGACGAGGTCGGCGAGCTCAGGCCCGAGCTGCAGGCGAAGCTGCTGCGCGTGCTGCAGGAGCGGCGCTTCGAGCGCGTCG
>JBLMXA010000716.1:0-7186 GCA_050257515.1 Acidobacteriota bacterium
ATGATCACGGCGCCGCACTGTGACGACTACGACAAGAAGAACCGCGGCGACCCCGCGAACGTCGTGGTGCTGCGCCGCGCGACGATCGCGAGCGTGCGCTGCGAGGGCGGGCAGCCGTACACGGTCGCCGACGCCGCGCCGGAGCCCGAGCACCACGCGGTCGTCCAGATCGACGAGAGCTCGATGACGCTGACGCCGAGCGTGCCGAACGACTACGCCGACCGCGTCGTCGCGCACTGGCAGTGCGATCTGCGCCAGGCCGGCGCGATCGACGCACTCGAGCGCGGCCGCATGCGGATCCTCTACGTGCTGATCGCGACCGGGCTCGCGCTCGTGCTCGGCCTCGCGCTCTACGGCATCAAGATGACCCACCGGGTCGCGGGCCCGCTGTTCAAGGTGAGCCTCTACCTCGCGAAGATGCGCGACGGCCGCTTCGACAAGGTCTACAACCTGCGCAAGGGCGACCAGCTCGTCGATTTCTACGAGCACTTCAAGTCCGCGCACGGGGGCGTCGTCAAGCTGGAGCGCGAGGACATCGATCAGCTGAAGGCGGTGATCGCCGCCGCCGAGGGAGCCGGCCTCGGCGACCACGAGGCCGTCGGCGAGCTGAAGAAGATCCTCGAGCGGAAGGAGAAGTCCCTTGAGTGACGTTCCCGCCGCGAAGATCGTGAAGGATGGCAAGCTCGGCGGCGACGCGCCGAAGGGCAGCGACCAGACCGGGCCGGTCCGCAAGCGCAAGCTGTCGAACTACTTGCTCGACAAGAAGCTGCAGCTTCGCTACGTCCTGCTCGTCACGATCCTGTCGGGCCTGATCGCGGGCTCGCTCGGGTTTCTGATCTACGAGCAGAGCCGCACCGCGTCGGCCTCGCTCGAGCAGGACCTCGCGACGCTCACCCAGGGCGACGCCGCGTTCGCCGACCTGCAGGCGCAGGAGTCGGCACAGCTCGAGAGCGGCGACCGCGCGCTCATCTACAACATGGTCGAGGTCGGCATCGGCCTCATCGTGATCCTGTCGGGCTACCTCGTGATCATGACCCACAAGGTCGCCGGCCCGCTCTACAAGGTGACGACGTACTTCGATCGGATGGCGCAGGGCCGGATGGGCAGCGTCAGCGCGCTCCGGCGCGGCGACATGCTGCAGGACTTCTACTCCAACTTCAAAGACATGCACGAGGCCGTGCGCACGCGGCTGCAGGGCGACGTGATCACGATGGAGAGCTCGGCGAGCGCGCTGCGCACGAAGGCGGGCAGTGACCCGAAGCTCGCCGAGGCGCTCGACTCGATCGACAAGCACGTCACCGTCCGCAAGAAGCAGTTGCTGTAGTCTCCAGGCATGGGTGACGCGCTGCTCGAGCTGGGCGATCGCTACTGGGCGCTCGGGCTGCCCGCCGCCGCGAAGTCCGCGCTCGCGCGGGCGCTCGCCGCGACCGACGATGCCGCGCCCGCGCTGCGGCTCGCCGACATCGCGCTCGCACAGGGCGACGCGCAGGCGGCGCGCGCGCACGCCGCCGAGGCCGCGAAGCGCGCGCCCGGACCGGCGACGCGGATCCTGCTCGGCCGCGCGCAACTCGCCGCCGGCGAGCTGGCGGCCGCGCGGATGTCGCTGACGACCGCGCTCGACGCGGCGAAGCTCGCGGCGTGGGATCGCGCGCGCGCGCACCTCGAGCTCGCGCGTGCGTGCGGCGCACAGGGCGATCACGCCGGCGCCGCGGCGCAGGCGGGGGCGGCGTTCGAGGCCGCGATCGACGCCGCGAAGACCGGGCCGCTCGATCTCGGGCTCGTCGAGGAGATCGCGGCCGCGGTGGTCGCGCACGGCCGCGCCGCCGACGCGACGCAGACGATCGCGGGCAAGCCGGTCGCCGCGATCGCGGCCGCGCTGCTCGCCGCGCGCGCGTCCGGCGGCGACAGCTCGGTGACCGACACGATGATCGACGACGAGCTCGCGGCCGCCGAGGCCGGCGCCGGGCGCGCGACGCTCGCGATCCAGCTGCGGCGGCTCGAGCGCCGCGCGCGCCGCGGCACGCCCGCCGAGCGCGCGCAGCTCGCCGACCAGCTCGACGCGCTCGCCGACGCCGCCGCCGGTGAGGACCTCACCGCGGTCGAGCGCGCGCGGCTGTGCTTCCTGCGCGCCGCCGTCTACGAGGACGATCCGGCGACGCGCGACAAGGCGGAGGACGCGTACCGCAAGGGCCTCGCGTTCCAGCCCGGCCACACCGGCGCGGCGTGCCGGCTCGCGCTGCTCGTGCTCGAGCGCGGCGATCAGGCCGGCGCGCTCGCCGAGATCGAGCGCGCGCTGCGCATCGATGCCAGCTACGGCGCCGCGTGGCGCAACGCCGCGCGCATGCTCGACGCGCAGTCGCCGAGCCTCGGCGTCGTCGTCGGCCGGCTGCTCGACGCCGCGAACCCGGGCGCCGGCTCGGTCGCGGGCGGCGTCGCGCCCAGGCTCGTCACGGCGACCGCCGAGGTCGCGCGCCACGACGTGCTCGCCGGCGTCTACGCGCATGGCCATCGCGTGAAGAACCTGCTCGGCATCATCGGCTCGCGCACGCGCAGCGCGCGCAAGCTCGCCGGCGAGGGCGACCTCCACGAGCGGCTGCGCGATCTCGAGCAGGACGTGACGGCGCTCTACGAGGAATGGGCGCAGTACCTGCGCTCGCTGCAGGCGCCGACGCCGACGGTCGAGCTCGTGCCGCTGCCGCCGCTGCTCCACGAGGTCGTGATCGCGGCGCAGGCGCGCACGCAGCAGATCCCGATCGCGCTCGAGCACACCGCCGGGCTGCCCGACGTGCGCGGCGATCGCCTGCTGCTGCGCGAGGCGCTGCTCAACGTGGTGTCGAACGCGGCCGAGGCGTGCGCGGGAGGCGGCGGCGAGGTCAGCGTGCGCGCGCGGGCGGTCGCGTCGCCCGCGACGAGCGCGGCCCCGCTCGTCGAGCTCGTGATCGCGGACAGCGGCCCGGGCATCCCGCGCGCGCACCTCGGAAGGCTGTTCGTCCCCGGCTTCACCACGAAGGAGACCGGCTCGGGCGTCGGCCTCGCGATCGCCGAGCGCGTGATCGCGGCTCACCACGGCCGGATCACCGTCGATTCCGAGGAAGGCCGCGGCACGACCATCACGATCACGCTGCCGACCGACAAGCACGCGCTCGCGGTGATGCCGCGATGGACGAGCGCCGAGCGCCCGTGATGTGGGAGATGTGGGCGGCCGGTGATCGCCTGTCACCGCGCCTACATTGATCTGTCGTGCTGAACCGTTACGATCGGAGCATGGGTGCAGCGCGGCTCGGGCGGTACACCATCCTCAAGCACCTCGCTTCGGGTGGGATGGCCGACGTGCTGCTGGCCCGGACCGACGGTATCGAGGGGTTCGAGCGCCACGTCGTCGTCAAGCGGATCAAGTCCGAGCATGCGAAGGATCAGCGCTTCATCCAGATGTTCCTCGACGAGGCGCGCGTCGCCGCGGGCCTCCATCACCAGAACATCGTCCAGGTCCACGACATCGGCGAGGTCCACGGCGAGTACTTCTTCTCGATGGAGTACCTGCACGGCGAGGATCTGCGGACCGTGCTGTCGGCGGTGTCCAAGAGCCGCACGCACATGCCGCTCGGCTACGTCGTCGCGATCATCGCCGGCGTCGCCGCGGGCCTGCACTACGCCCACGAGCGGCGCGCCGCCGACGGCCGGCCGGTCGACATCGTCCACCGCGACGTGTCGCCGTCGAACATCCTCGTCGGCTACGACGGTGCGGTGAAGGTCGTCGACTTCGGCATCGCGAAGGCGGCGATGCGCCAGGTCGAGACGCGCTCGGGGTCGCTCAAGGGCAAGGTCTCGTACATGTCGCCCGAGCAGTGCAAGGGCGACGTCGTCGACCGCCGCAGCGACATCTACTCGCTCGGCGTCGTGCTCTACGAGCTCGCGACGACGACGCGGCTGTTCAAGGGCGACAGCGAGTACCTGCTGATGGACGCGATCGTCAACGGCAAGGTGCCGCTGCCGCGCACGCGCCGTCAGGATCTGCCGAACGAGCTGTCGCTGATCATCATGCGCGCGCTCGCGACGCATTCCGACCGCCGCTACCAGACCGCCGACGAGCTGCGCGTCGCGCTCGAGCAGTTCGCGATCAAGCACAACGTCGCCGCGTCGGCGTCGGCACTCGCGGCGTACATGCACAAGCTGTTCGGAGCGCGGCCCGAGCCGTGGCTCGACACCGGCGACTCGACGCGCGTCGAGCGGCCGATCGACGTCGAGGCACCGACGGAGTCGGCCGGCCGCAGCTGGACCGAGATGCCGCGCGACGACTTCGCCGGCGCCGCCGCGCCCGAGGAGCCGAAGACGACGACCGGCCGCCGCGGCATGGCGAGGAGCAAGCTCAAGCCGTCGCTGTCGCCGGCGGCGTACGAGGACACCGGCGTGCCGGTGATCGCGGCGCGCGAGACGCGGACGAGCAACAAGTTCGGCTACGAGAAGCAGCTGGCCGCGGTGGCGCTGCCCCCGCCGCCACCGTCGCACACGCTCGCGAAGATCGTGATGATCGGGCTGCCGCTGCTCGCGCTCGCCGGCGTCGCGACGTGGCACTTCGTGCTGCGCGACCAGCCGCCGCCGCAGACCGCGATCGTGACGCCGCCGCCGCCGGCGCCCGTGCCGGCGGTCACCGTCACGCCGATCCCGCAGCCACCGCCGCCGCCCGCGAAGGTCGACGTCCAGCTCGATGCCGACGTCGCGACCGCGCGCGTCGTGTTCCGCCGCCGGATCTCGCCGGCGCCGATGAAGACCGAGCTCGCTCCGAGCGACATCGTCGAGCTCGTCGAGGTGTCGGCGCGCGGCTACAAGACCGAGCGCTACTGGCTGACGTTCGACCGCGCGACGCACCTCAAGGCGCACCTCGTGAAGGGCAACGGCATCGAGGAGGCGACCGAGGAGCAGACGCTCGTCGCGCTCGGCGAGGCGACCGCGCCGGCGCCGGCGACGGCGACCACGACGATCGCGCAGGCGCCGCGCCCGGCCGCGGTGCCACGCCGCAAGATCGGCAAGATCGCCGCCGAGGAGAACCCGCCGGCGGTCGCCGCCGCCGACCGGCCGGTGAGCCCCGAGCTGTCGACCGCGCCGGTCTCGTCGCTGCCCGAGCCCGCGGCGCCGGTCGCCGAGCCGCCGAAGCCCGCGCCCGCGCCGTCACCCGCGCCGGCGCCACCGCCTGCCGCACCGAGGCCCGAGCCGCCGCACGCGATCCCGCCGGCGGCGCTCGCCGGGCTGCTCGCGTCGAGCACGCGCATCGACGTGCCCGAGATCGTGCTGACGCGCATGCGTCACGACGAGAAGAAGCGGACCAACGCCGTGATCAAGGTCTGCATCGGCACCTCCGGCGAGGTGACGGCGACGAGCGTGATCAGGTCGTCGGGCTATCCGGCGTACGACGCCAACCTCGTCGCCGGCATCCGCGCGTGGCGGTACCGGCCGTACGTCGCGGGCGGCAAGGCCGTGCCGGCCTGCAGCGCGGTCGCGATCTCGTACGCGATGACCGACTAATCGGCGCAGGTCAGCGGGCTGCCATCGACGATCACGTCGTCGAGCCACACGTCGATCACCGGCTGCGCCGTCGCCACGTTGGTCCCGGAGAAGCCGATGCCGAACGTCAGCAGCGACAGCGGCGGGCTGCCGTCGGTGATGACGCTCGCGATCGCGATCGGCGCGGGATCGCCGGCGAGCGTGATCGAGCCGGTCGCGGTCGTCGCGCGCTGCAAGGTCCACAGCGCGCAGAACCAGCTGCCGATCGGCGGCGCGGTGGACTCGACGTACGACGTGTTGCTGAACTGCGTGTAGATGGACAGCCCGGTCGGCTCGACGAACAGCGAGTCGCCGTAGACGGTGCCGCCGGTCTGCGCCGCGGTGACGAGCTCCATGTGGTTCGTGCCGGCGGGCAGGGCGCCGAGGCGGATCCACGCGCGCACGTAGAACCTCGGATCGCCCAGTGCGAGCGTCCGGGTCTCGCCGAGCGTGAAGTAGCCACCCTGGTTCTTCGCGAGCACGGTCGACTGGAAGTGCGCGGACGCACCGCCGCGATGCGCGAAGGTCGTGTCGATCGTCACGCCGGGATCGACCGTCCAGGTCGCGGTGTCGAACGCGCCGGCCTCGAAGCCGTCGCACAGCTCGTAGCTCGCCAGGCATGCCGGCGCGGCGTCGGCGTGCGGCGCGTCGCCCGAGCCGTCGCCGGACACCGCGTCGCCGGCGGGTGGCGCATCGCCTGCGCCGGGCTGCGACCCGAACCCGAGCCGCCCGCAGGCCGCGAGGGGCACCAGCGCCGCAACGGTCACCCGACGCATCGTCGAGATGATAACGTGAGCCGGGTCCATGATCGGGACGATCGTCTGCGTCGACGACCAGGCCGAGGTGAGGCGGTTGCTCGGCGACGTGTTTCGCGCGAAGGGCGGCAACGTCGTCAGCTTCGACGACGGCGAGGACGCGATCGGCTGGCTCGCGACCAACGACGCCGATCTCGTGATCCTCGATCTCGATCTCGGCGCCGGCCGCCGCACCGGCATCGAGATCTGCAAGGCCGTCCGCGCGAAGCACCCCGACCTGCCGATCATCATCCTCACCGGCCACGGCACGATCGACGACGCGGTCGCCGCGGTGAAGGCCGGCGCCGTCGACTTCATCACGAAGGATCCGTACCTCGAGGACAAGCTCGACATCTCGGTCGAGAAGGTCGAGCGCATGCTGCAGCACGCGCTCGATCGCAAGCGGCTCGAGCAGGAGAACCGCGAGCTGCGCGCGACGAACGAGCGGCTGCGCAAGGCGGCGCGCACGCGGTGGGCGATCGTCGGCGACTCGCAGGTGATCCGCAACGTGATGTCGAAGATCGAGAAGGTCGCGCCGGTGCCGCGGCCGGTGCTCGTGCTCGGACCGCGCGGCACCGGCAAGGAGCTGGTCGCGCGCGCGATCCACGCGATGTCGCCGCGCGCGAGCGAGCCGTTCGTCACGATCAACTGCGCCGCGGTCGCCGAGAGCCTGCTCGAGAGCGAGCTGTTCGGCCACGAGGAGGGCGCGTTCACCGGCGCGACGAAGCAGAAGGAAGGCAAGTTCGAGCTCGCCGACGGCGGCACG
Source organism: Acidobacteriota bacterium (assembly GCA_050257515.1). Lineage (GTDB taxonomy): Bacteria > Myxococcota_A > Polyangia > Haliangiales > Haliangiaceae > JABFXX01. Next base: position 7,099 of record JBLMXA010000716.1, read on the forward strand.
CTGTTCCTCGACGAGATCGGCAACATGTCGCTCGAGTTCCAGGCGAAGATCCTGCGCGTCCTCGAGTACCAGCGGTTCGAGCGCGTCG
>JBLMXA010000717.1:0-3793 GCA_050257515.1 Acidobacteriota bacterium
GAAGAAGAAAAAGTAGCCGGTCCGCGACGACGGCGGCTAGATCGCGCACGTCGTGCGCGCCGCCGGCAGCGCCGCGCGAGATCTACGCACGCGGCCGTGCGCGATCGCGGCTTGGCTTGGCACTGCGAGTGCTCCTGCCACGAGCAAGGTGTGGCTCTTCTACTCGTCGCTGGCGGTGCTCGCCTACACCTACATCGGCTATCCGCTGCTCGTGTTCGGGCTGGCGCGGCTGAGACCGCGCATTCCGCGCGCGGCCGACATCGAGCCGACGGTCTCGATCGTGGTCGCCGCCCGCGACGAGGCGGCGCACCTGCGCGGCAAGCTCGCGAGCCTGCTCGCCCAGGACTACCCGGCCGACAAGCTGCAGATCATCGTCGTCAGCGACGGCTCGACCGACGCCACCGACGCGATCGTGCGCTCGTTCGCGGATCGCGGCGTGGTCCTCGAGCGGATCCCGGCGTCGGGCAAGCCGCGGGCGCTCGATCGCGGCGTCGCGCGCGCGACCGGCGAGCTGGTCGTGTTCTGCGACGCGCGGCAGCACGTCGATCGCGGCGCGATCCGCGCGCTCGTGCGGCCGTTCGCCGATCGCGACGTCGGCGCGGTCAGCGGCGAGCTCCACCTGCCGCGCGACAAGGGTCCGGGCCTGTACTGGCGCTACGAGGCGTTCATCCGCGCGCAGGAGAGCCGCGTCTACTCGCTCGTCGGCGCCACCGGCGCGCTCTACGCGATCCGGCGCGCGCTGTACCGGCCGCTGCCCGCCGACACGCTCGTCGACGACATGTTCACGCCGCTGCAGATCGTGCTGCGCGGCTACCGCGTCGTGCTCGAGCCGCGCGCCGCGCTCTACGACAGCGAGGCCGCGCCCGCCGGCGAGTTCGCGCGCAAGGCGCGGACGCTCGCCGGCAACTTCCAGCTGCTGCGCCAGCTGCCGGCGGTGCTCGACCCGCGCCGCGACCGCGTGCTGTTCCAGCTCGTCTCGCACAAGCTGCTGCGGCTGGTGTGCCCGTTCGCGCTCGCGACGCTGTTCGCGTCGAACGTCGTGCTCGTCGCGACGCTCGTGCCGGGCTGGCAGCTGTACGCCGCGGTGCTCGCCGCGCAGGTCGCGGGCTACGCGCTCGCGGTGCGCGGCGCGCTCGCGGGCGAGCGCGCGGGCAAGCTCGCCCGCGTCAGCCACACGTTCGCGCTGCTCAACCTCGCCGCCGTCGAGGGGCTGCGGCGGTTCGTCGTCCACGATCTCGAGTGGACGAGGTAGGAAGCTCATGCGCGCGTACTCGCTCCACGTCAAGCTCGAGCCGGCCGCGTTCGCCGGCCACCTCACCGCGATCACCGAGGCGGTCACCCGTGCCGGCCTCGATCGCGCCCGCACGTGGCGCGAGGTGTCGTGGCGCAAGCCATCGCAGCCGCCGGTCGTCACGCTCCACTTCGACGACGGCGACGCGACCGCGCTCGCGCAGGCCGATCAGCTCGAGCGCGCCGGCTGGCGCGGCTTCTTCCACGTCCCGACCGCACGCATCGGCGCGCGCGGCGCGGTGACCGCCGCCGAGGTGCGCGCGCTGCACGCGCGCGGCCACGTGATCGGCGCGCACTCGTCCACGCACCCCGCGCAGATGTCGCGGCTGCCGCGCGACGCGATGCTGCGCGAGTGGCGCGACAGCAAGGCGGTGCTCGAGGACATCACGGGCGCGCCGGTCAAGGTCGCCGCGGTGCCGAACGGGGCGTGCTCGCACTGGGTCGTGATGGCGGCGGAGCACGCCGGCATCGAGATCCTGTTCAACTCCGATCCGATCAGCCGCTTCGACTGGACGCTCGCGTGCCTCGTGCTCGGTCGTTACACCGTCGGGCCCGCGACGAGCCCGGCCGAGGCCGCGCGCCTCGCGACCGGCGCGCCGCTGCCGCGATGGGAGCAGTGGGCGGCGTGGCACTGGCACCTGTTGCGCGAGGCCTCCCTGTGAACGTGCTCTATCACCACCGCACGCGCGCCCAGGATGTCGAGGGCGTGCACATCCGCGGCATGGTGAACGCGTTCCGCGAGCTCGGCCACACCGTCGACATCGTCGCGCCGCCGGGCGTCACGCACGAGCCGCGCGCGCCGGCGGCCGCGCGGGCGTCGCGCTGGCGGGCGTTCGCGCGCAGGGCGCCCGAGTCGCTGTTCGAGGCGGCGGAGGTCGCCTACAACGCCTACGCGCTGCCCGCCCTCGAGCGACGGCTGAGCGTGCGCGACTACAGCTTCGTGTTCGAGCGCTACGCGCTGTTCCTCGGCGCGGGCGTGCTCGCGGCGGCGCGCCACCGCGTGCCGATCATCCTCGAGGTCAACGACTCGGCGCGCGTCGATCGCATCCGCGCCGCGCGCTGGAAGCGCGCTGGCTTCGAGGCCGAGCGACGGATCTGGCGCAGCGCGAGCGCGATCGTCACGGTGTCGAGCGTGTTCCGCGACATCGTCGCCGACGCCGGCGTCCCGGCGGAGCGCGTGCACGTGATCCCGAACGCGGTCGACGCGGCGGCGTTCTCCGAGCTGCCCGACGGCAGCGCGACGCGGCGCCAGCTCGGGCTCGAGGGCGTCGTGATCGGCTACGTCGGTGCGCTCAACAGCTGGCGGCGGCTCGACCTGCTGCTCGACGTGTTCGCGCGCCGGCGGCTCGCCGCCTCGCTGCTCGTGATCGGCGACGGTCCGGATCGCGCGGCACTCGAGCGCGCCGCCGATCGCCGCGTCAGGTTCGTCGGCAACGTGCCGCACGCCGACATCCCGCGCTACCTCGCGTGCGTCGACATCGCCGTGATCCCGCACTCGAACACCTACGGCTCGCCGATGAAGCTGTTCGAGTACATGGCCGCGGCGAAGGCCGTCGTCGTGCCCGCGCTGGGGCCGATGACCGACGTGCTGACGCCCGCCGAGGGCCGGCTGTTCGCGCCGCTCGACGCCGACGCGCTCGGCCGCGCGCTCGAGGAGCTCGTCGCCGACGCCGGGTTACGCGCGCGGCTCGGCCGCGCCGCGCGCGCCAAGGCGCTGCGCGAGTTCGTGTGGCGCGGCCACGCCGAGAGGGTGCTGCGCCTGCGCGAGGCGCTCTAACCTTAGACCACGGATTGCTCGGAGTTGACCTCGTAGGCGTAAGCGCAAGCGTAAGCGTAAGCGGCAAACGCGGAGGCGATGAGCCGACTGGCGCTTACGCTTGCGCTTACGTCTACGCTTACGGATCAACCCAACCGAGCTACCGCCGCTACCTGCTCGCGTTGGTCGAGCGGAGACCGTCGAGGACCTTGTAGAAGGCATACTCGGTCTCCGCGTCCACGTTGAAGTCGGTGCGCAGGGGCTGGGGACCGTGAAGACTGCGTACGATCACCGTGTGGCCAGCGTGCGTGCGAATCGCGAGCTGGCCGCGAAGCCCCTGAACGGTCAGGCGCATGATGCAGCCGGGGTCGCCCGCGAACGTTGCCGCTTCAGCGCCCGAGAGTGCGGTGTCATTGCGGTCCGCCATCTCGCTCCACTGCTTCGCGACCTCGGCGCAGCGATCACCCGTGATCGGCACGGAGAGCGGGATCACGTCGATCTCGGCGACCGCGTCGTCACGGTCGAGGATCAGCATCCGCGTTCCGCGAACAGCAGCCGCCTGGACCGGCTCGGTTAGCTCGTGCGCGTCGCGCCAGCCTTCCGGGATCGGCGCGACGAGCCCGTTGACGTGTAGCTCGGTCGCATGGACGTCGATCCAGTGCTTGTGCCTGCAGGCGGCCAGCGCTGCGAGCGCGAGGACGACCGCCGTGCGGTTCACTCGGCCTTCGCGGGCTCCGCCTTCGCCAT
>JBLMXA010000718.1:0-2756 GCA_050257515.1 Acidobacteriota bacterium
ACCATGGCTTTCACCCTACCCGAGCTACCCTACGGCAAGGATGCCCTCGCGCCGGTGATCTCGGCGGAGACGATCGAGTATCACTACGGCAAGCATCATCAGGCCTACGTCAACAACCTCAACAACCTCGTGCCCGGCACCAAGTACGAGAAGATGTCGCTCGAGGAGGTCGTGAAGGCGTCGCACGGCCAGGCGAGCGAGAAGAAGGTGTTCAACAACGCCGCGCAGGTGTGGAACCACACGTTCTACTGGCACTGCCTCGCGCCGAAGGCCGGCGGCGATCCCACCGGCAACCTCAAGGCGGCGATCGAGAAGTCGTTCGGCAACTTTGCCGACTTCAAGAAGAAGTTCAACGACGCCGCGGCCGCGCAGTTCGGCTCCGGCTGGGCGTGGCTCGTCAAGAACGCCGACGGCTCGCTCGCGATCGAGACCACGGCGAACGCCGACACGCCGTTCGCGGCGGGCAAGACGTGCGTGCTCACGTGCGACGTCTGGGAGCACGCGTACTACATCGACTATCGCAACGCGCGCCCGAAGTACCTCGAGGAGTTCTGGAAGCTCGTCAACTGGGCGCACGCCGCCAAGCAGTTCGGCTAGTCCGTCGATCAGTCTCGAGGGCCCTCGGGCGTGACGAGGTCGCCCTCGATCACGTCGTCGGAGAAGTCGAACGTGCGCAAGCGGCCGGTAGGTCGCTCGACCGAGCGCAGCGCCCAGCCGACGACGCGCACGTCGTCGACCACGGTCTCGAGCCGCGTCCAGTCGCCGGCGGCGACACCGAGCGACACCACGACGCCGCCCGCGAGCGTGGCGACGATCGGCGCCCGCGCATCGGGTGCCGAGCGGACGACCGTGGTGTCGTCGAGCTCGAACGTGCCGCGCTGCCGGCGCGTCTCGACGTAGAACAGGCCGCACGCCGATGCCGGTACCCAGCCGTCGAGGACGACCTCGTCGTCGACGTGCACGTGCAGCCAGCTCCCGTTCGTCGCCGGCAGCTCGAAGCCCGGCTCGAGGCTGGCGCCGAGCGGTGCGGCGCCGGGCGCCGGGGACACCTGGACCTCGCGGACGACGACCGGCTCGAGCCTCGAGATCTCGGACAGCCCGGGATCGACGACGAGCCCGGACGTCTCGCGCGCGGTCCAGCCGCTCCGCTGGCCCCGGTGATGCGACGCGCGGTGCGCGTGCCGGAGGTGTGGCCGCGCGGCACACGCGACCACGGCGACGAGCACGAGCCAGCGCACCCCGCCAGGACACCACGATCCACGCGCGGTTGCTACGCGGCGAGCGCGCGGACCCGGGCGCGGATGAGATCGGTCGCGCGGCGCAGGCGAGGGCGCGACTCGAGGCGGGTCTCGATCCGGGTGATCACGGCCATCGCGATCTGCGCGAGCAGCGGCGGCGGGCGCGGCGGAGGCGGCGGCGCGGGCGGCGGCGGCGCGAGCACGGCGCGGACCTGGCGCAGCACGACCGGATCGGGCGCGCCCGGCGCGGGCAGCGCGAGCTGATCCATGCGCGCGAGCGCCCCGGCGCGCTCGGCGGCGGTGGCGCGGGCGATCGCGCGGGCGAGCTGCTCGGCCGCCGTCACGATGTCGGCGCTCGGGTCGACGACGGTCGCCGCGACCGGGCAGTACGGACACGCCGGCTGCGTGGCGACGTTGTACGCGCGCTGGCAGGTGGGGCAGTGCAGGTAGCTCACGTGTAACGCCAGGGTGACGGCGCGCGTATACCCGAGGCAACTTTTCGGCGCGCGCGCCGCGTGGGATCACGGTCGGTTGCGCGCTGGCGAGCCGCTTGCTCCTGCGCGCGTGCGTGCGCTGGATGTTGCTCGCCGCCGTCGCCTGCCATGGAGGGCCGGTCCCCCACCCGCCGCTGCCCGCGGGATGCGAGCCGTCGCGGGTCGGCAAGGTGACGATCGAGGGCGCGACGGCGGCCGAGGTCGCGCCGCTCGCGGTGCTCGACGGCACGCTCGACGACCCACCGCGGACGCAGCGCGTCGCCGAGGTCGCGGCCCAGCTGCTGCGCGCGCGAGGATACTCGCGTGCGAAGGTCGCGGTCCAGCGCGTGCACGGCTGCGGCGTCGAGCTGCGCGTCGCGGTCGAGCGAGGGCCGAGGTTCCGCATCGCCGAGCTCGCGTTCGTCGGCGCGCCCGAGCCGCTGCCCGCGAGCGCGGTCGCCGACGCGCTCGGCACGATCAACGCGGTCGGCGGCGCGTACATCGAGGACCGGCTGCGCCGCGCGCTCGACCACCTCGCCCATCGCCTGCACGACGCCGGCTGGCTCGACGCGGCGATCGACCCGCCGGTCGCGACGTACGACGAGCGCGCCGGCACCGTGCGGATCGCGATCGCCGTGCACGCCGGCTCGCGCTACCGGATCGGCAGCGTCGTCGCGCGCGGTGCAGGTGCCGCCGCGCGCGCCGCCGTGATCGACGCGCTCGGCCTGCGCGGCGGCGAGTACTACGACGCGGCCGCGCTGCGCGCCGGCATCGCGCGCGCGCGCCGCTCGCTCGATCGCCGCATCGAGCTGAGGCTCATCCCGGCCGACGCGCACATCGATCTCGAGGCGACCGTGCGATGACGAGATGGGCCGCCAAGACGCCATGCACGCCAAGACAGACGCCAAGCCGATCTCTCAAAGCAAGATCTCTTGTCGTCTGTCTTGGCGTCCTCTGCGTCTTGGCGGCGAATCTCTCGTGCTCCGCGCCGCGCTATCTCGGCGCGGAGGTGCCGGACGCGTGCGTCGCGCGCGATGCCGAGAGG
>JBLMXA010000719.1:0-3026 GCA_050257515.1 Acidobacteriota bacterium
CGAGGGCGCGCCCGGCGACGTCGCGAAGCACGTCGGCATGGTCGCGAACTGGCTGGACACCGCCGAGTTCGCGACGCTCACTCCGCCAGGAAGCGGCTGACCTCGTCGACGAACCGCTCGAGCTGGTCGAGGTACACCCAGTGCCCCGACGGCTCGATCGAGATCCAGCGCACGCGATGGCGATCGAGCAGCGCGCGGCTCGCGGCGCAGACGCCGTCCGGCGGGCCGCCGGCGACGTACAGCACGGGCGGCGGCAGCACCGCGAGGCGCGCCGCGAGCGTCTCGGCCTTGCTGATCGCGACGAGCTCCGCGGCGTGCTCGTGGAACGCGTCGGGGGACGCGAAGCACATCGCCGCGTGATAGCCGCGCAGCGGCGGGTGCGTCGTGCCATCGGCATAGACCTTCGCGCGCAGCTCGGCAAAGCCGCGGGCGCGCCAGTCGTCGACCGAGAACGGCAGCACCTGGCGGCTGAAGTTGCAGTCGCCGAACGACAGGTTGCCCTCGACGTCGACGACCGCGCGCACGTGCGTGCGCTCGGCGACCAGCGTCGCGAGCACGCCGCCCATCGAGTGGCCGATCAGCGCGGCCGGCGCGCGGCCGTCGAGCCAGCGCGCGAGGTGATCGGCGAGCGCGTCGAGGCCCGGCGTCTCGACCGGCCACGGCGAGCGGCCGTAGCCGGGCAGATCGACGAGCGTGTGCGCGAAGCCCGGCATCCGCGCGACCACCGGCTCGAAGCTCACGCTCGACTCGCCGAGCCCGTGGATCCACACGATCTCCGCGCCCTCGCCGACGCGGCGCACGCTCATGTCGTGCTCGACGCTCCAGCGCGCGCCGATCACGAAAACGCCTTCCGGATCCGCGCGATCGCCTCCTCGACGTTCGCGCGCGAGTTGAACGCGGACAGCCGGAAGTAGCCCTCGCCCGCCGGCCCGAAGCCCGCGCCCGGCGTGCCGACGACGTTCGCCTCGCGCAGCAGGCGATCGAAGAAGTCCCACGACGTCGCGCCGCCTGCGGTGCGCAGCCAGATGTACGGCGCGTGCACGCCGCCGAACGTGGTGAAGCCCGCCGCGGCGAGCCCCTGGCGCAGCAGGCGCGCGTTCTCCATGTAGAACGCGATCTGGCCGCTGGTCTGCTCGAGGCCCGCGGGCGAGTACGCCGCGGCGGCCGCGCGCTGGACGACGTACGACGCGCCGTTGAACTTCGTCGTGTGGCGGCGCGCCCACAGCGCGTTCAGCGACACGCGCTTGCCGCTCGGATCGGTGCCGGTCACCGCCTTCGGCACGACCATGAACGCGCAGCGCACGCCGGTGAACCCGGCGCGCTTGGAGAAGCTGCGCAGCTCGAGCGCGCACTCCTTCGCGCCGGGGATCTCGTAGATCGAGCGCGGCAGCGACGGATCCGAGATGTACGCCTCGTACGCGGCGTCGAACAGGATCACCGCGTCGTGCGCGCGCGCCCACGCGACCCACTGCTCGAGCTGCGCGCGCGTCGCGACCGTGCCGGTCGGGTTGTTCGGCGAGCACAGGTAGACGACGTCGGCGGCCTCGGCGGGCGGCGCGGGCTGGAAGCCGTTCGCCTCGTTGCCGACCAGGTACACGAGCCCCGGGTAGTGGCCGTCGGGGCCCGCGGCGCCGGTGCGGCCGGCCATCACGTTGGAGTCGACGTAGACCGGGTACACCGGATCGGTGACCGCGACCTTCGCGGTGAGCGCGAAGATCTCCTGCACGTTGCCGCTGTCGCACTTGCTGCCGTCGCTGACGAAGATCTCGTCGGCCGCGATGTCGACGCCGCGCGCGGCGTAGTCGTGCTGGCGGATCGCCTCGACGAGGAAGTCGTAGCCCTGCTCCGGGCCGTAACCGCGGAACGTGTCGCGCTTGCCCATCTCGTCGACCGCGGCGTGCATCGCCTGCACGATCGCCGGCGCGAGCGGCTCGGTGACGTCGCCGATGCCGAGCCGGATCACCTTCGCGTCGGGATGCGCGGCCGAGAACGCGCGCACGCGCCGGCCGATCTCGGGGAACAGGTAGCTCGCGGGGAGCTTCGCGTAGTGCTCGTTGATGCGCGCCATGTGGCGCAGGTTGTATCCGATCCGTTCGACGCTGGCGACCATGCAACGGTTGCTCGCGCGGCGAGGACTGAACCTGCATGCGCCTCGCCTTGTTGCTGATCGCCGCCACCGCCTGCGCGCACGACGTGCAGGTCAGCTACCCCGCTCCCAAGGACATGCCGACCGGCACGCTCGTGCTGCTGATGGGCGAGCCGGCCTCCGACGTCGCGGTCGCGGTCAACGGCCAGCTGATGGTCGAGGACGCGCACACGTCGCGCGTCGTGATCGATCACGTGCCGGTCGGCCACCAGGACGTCGCGCTCGCCGCGAACGGCATCGACAAGCAGTTCCAGATCTGGATCGACGACGAGCACCCGACGACCGTGCCGCTCGGCATCCCGGATCCGGGTGGCGGGTTCTTGAAGACGCTGGTCGGGACGCTGATCACGATCGTCGTCTACTCGATGCTGCATCACTGAGCGCGGCGATACACGTGGCGCTCGTCGCCGATCGCGATCGTCAGCGTGCTGCCGTCGAACGCCTCGATCGTCAGCGCCTGCGCGGTGCCGGCGAGCTCGCGGTGGCAGTCGTTGACCTTGTACGTCAGCTGCAGCGCGGTGCCCGAGCCGGCGAGCGTGCCCTTCTGCTCGCAGCGGCCGAGCTTGTTGCGATCGATCCACTGGTCGTAGCTGCCGTCGGCGCCGATCGTCAGCACGTAGCCGAAGTCCATGTCGTCGCTCGCGGTCCACTTGCCGGCGAGGTCGGCGGCCGACGAGACCGGCTTCTGCGCGGGCTTCGCGGGCGGGGGCGCGGGATGTCCGCAACCCGCCATATACAGGTAGACTGCCCACCGCATGGCGTCCGAGCGTAACGATTTCATCCGCGACATCATCGACGAGGATCTTCGCACGGGACGGCACACCCGCGTCGCGACGCGGTTCCCGCCCGAGCCGAACGGCTACCTCCACATCGGCCACGC
>JBLMXA010000720.1:0-8875 GCA_050257515.1 Acidobacteriota bacterium
CGGTGTGGCAGCGCCGCACTCGGCGGATCACGGAAATCCACGGCAGCGCCGGGGGCGCGCGGCGGCTCAGTTCGCCGTCGCGGTCGCCTCGAACGCGCGGATCACCGTGACCTTGATCTGACCGGGGAACGTCATCTCCTCGGCGATCTGGTTCGCGATCTCGGTCGACATCTCGACGACGGTGAGGTCGTCGACCTCGCGCTCGCGGACGTAGACGCGCAGCTCGCGGCCGCCGTGGACGGCGTGCGCGTGCGAGACGCCGCGCCGCTGCAGGCCGATGCGCTCGAGATCCTCGATCTTCGCCGTGAAGCCCTCGGCGAGCTCGCGGCGGGCGCCGGGGCGCGCGCCGCTCATCGCGTCGGACGCGGCGACGAGGTAGGCGTACACCGAGTTGCACGGCTCGTCGGCGTGGTGCGCGCCGATCGCGTTCGCGATGATCTCGGGCTCGCCGAGCCGGCGCGCGATGTCGGCGCCGATCACGGCGTGGCTGCCCTCGATCTTGTGGGTCAGCGCCTTGCCGATGTCGTGCATCAGCGTCGCGCGGCGGGCGAGCCGGGAGTCGAGGCCGAGCTCGGCGGCCATCATGCCGGCGAGGAAGCTCGCCTCGACCGCGTGGAGCCACTGGTTCTGCGTGTAGCTGGTGCGGAAGTTGAGCGCGCCGACGAGCTCGACGATCTCGGGGTGTGCCTTCGCGATGCCGAGCGTCTGGAACGCCTTCTTGCCGAGCGCGCGGATCTCGCCCATCAGGTTCTCGCGGCAGCGCGTCGCCCACTCCTCGGGCGCCTTGCGGGCGTCGTCGATCGTCTCGGGCTTCTTGATCATGCGGTGCAGCGCGCGCCGCACGACCTCGCGGCCGACCCCGTCGAGCCCCTCGAGCCGCACCGCGTCCTTGTCGTCGTTGACGTGGAGCTGGACGCCCGCGACCTGCTCGAGCGCGCGATGCAGCGCGCCCTCGTGATCGAGCAGGATCTGCACGATCTCGGGGCCGACCCGCAGGTTCGACTGCGCGCGCTCGGTCAAGAAGTGCATCGAGCAGCGCGACGACGCGATCTCCATCACGCGGCGCGCCTCGCGGTCGTGCGACGGATCGGCGGCCGACTGGTCGATGTGGCGAACGGCCGCCGCGGCCTTCGCGCGCGCGTCCTCGACCCAGCGCTCGCACATCTCGCGGACGAGCTCGTCGCCGCGCACGCCCGCGCGCTGCTCGAGCTGGCCGCGCACCGCGTCGCGCTTGCGCCGCGAGTCCTGCTCGAGGCCCTGGGCGCGATCGCGGCGGGACTGCAGCTCGCGGTGGATGTCGTCGAGCTGCGCGTCGCGCGCGTCGAGCGCGTCGGAGGTGCGCGCGAGCTCGCCGCGGGCGGAGGCGAGCGCGTCCTCGCGCGCGGCCAGCTTCGCCTCGACGCCGGCGAGCTCGTCGTCGGCCGCCTGCGCCGCCGCGAGCGCCTCGGTACGCGCCTCGGTGTCCATGCGCTTGCGCTCGGCCGCGGCCTCGAGCCCGGCCGCCTTGACCAGCGCGGCGGCCTGCGTGCGCGCCTCGTCGAGCGCGCGGCCGCTGTGGCGGCGCGCCTCGGCCGCCGCGGCGCGCGCGGCGAGCACCGCGGCGACCGCGAGCGCGAGGAAGCCGGCGACCACCGCGAGGATCATGCCGCCACTATAGATCGTCCGGCCGCATCAGGCTGTTCTCGTTGTCTTTGTTGTTCGAGGTGTCCTTGTGCGTCGTGCCATGGACGACCGGCGCGCGCTCGAGCGGGACCGACACGACCAGGTTGCCGCTGACGAGCAGCTGCTTCGTCTTCTTCCGGTAGCCCGCCATGTGCAGCTCGAACGTCAGCGGCAGGTCGGAGACCTCGAGCGTGAGCTTCTGCGGCGTCTTGCCTACGAGCTTCTTGTCGGGACCGTAGAGGTCCGCGCCGGTGGGCTCGCTGTCGATCTCGACCGACGCGGTGTGCACCGCCGAGCCGCTGCCGGCCGCGACCGGGGTGGGTGGCGGCGACGGCGGCTTGACGATCGGCTTGACGGTGACGGCCGGGGCGCTCGCGCTGCCAGCGGCGACCAGCTTCGCCGAGCCGCCTGCCGGTCCCGCGTCGCCGGCCGCGGCCGCCTCGCCGCCGTCGCGGCCGAACCACGCCACCGCGAACGCGCCGCCGCCGAGCCCGAGCACGAGCCCGAGCACGAGCACGATCGGCCACACCTTGCGCGGCGGGCGCGACGAGTAGCCGAGCGGCGTCGCGATCCGCATCGTGTTCATCTTCGGCTGCGCGACCGCCGCGAGATCCGGACCGGGGCGCGGCGGCGCCGCGCGCGGCGGCACCAGCGTGCCGTCGGAGATCATCGTCTGGACACTCGCCTTGCCCGGATTCGTCGGCGCCGGCGCGGGCAGCGGCAGCGGCGGACCACCCGGCGAGCCCGGCGCGGCACTGCCGCCGAGGATCTTCGTGCGCTGCTGCTCGGCGGCGTACGCCATGACGGTCTTCGCGTCGACCTTCGCGGCGCCGGGCGCGAGCGAGCGCGCCGGCGCGATCGGCGGCGATTGGCCGAGGTAGCGCTCGGGATCGAGCAGCGCCTCGCGCAGGCTCGCCATCGTCGGGAACCGCGCGTCGGGCTGCTTCATCAGGCAGCGCAGCACGATCTGCTCGACGCTCGGCGGGATCTGCGCGTTCAGCGCGCGCGGCGGCGGTGGCAGCTGCGTCACCTGCTTGACGAGCACCTCGCCCATCGACTCGCCGTCGAACGGCAGCTGGCCGGTGATCATCTGGAACAGCAGGATGCCGACCGCGTAGATGTCGGTGCGGTGATCGAGCCCGGGCCGGCTCTCGCACGCCTCCGGCGACATGTACTGCGGCGTGCCGAGCAGCACGCCGGCCGCGGTCTTCACCGCCGACGGGCCCGAGGCGAACATCTTCGCGAGCCCGAAGTCGAGCAGCTTGACGAAGTCGGGATCGCCGAGCCGGGTCGTCAGCATCACGTTGTCGGGCTTGAGATCGCGATGGATCACGCCGGACGCGTGCGCCGCGCCGAGCGCGCTCGCGACCTGCGCCGCGATGTGGAGCGCGCGCACGCAATCGAGCACGCGATGCCGCGCGAGCACCTGCGCGAGCGTCGAGCCCTCGAGGTACTCCATGATGTAGAAGTGATCGCCCTCGGGCGTCACGCCGAAGTCGTGGATCTCGACGATGTGCTCGTTGCCGATCTTGTTGACGGCCTTCGCTTCCTGGAAGAACCGCTGGACGACTTCCTTGTTGTTCGCGAGCTCGCGGTGGATCACCTTGAGCGCGACCTTCTTGCCGATCAGCGGGTGCTCGGCGACATACACCGCCCCCATGCCGCCGGTCCCGATCTTCGACAGGACGCGGTAGTTGCCGATCGATTGCCCGGCCGTGATCAACCAGCTGTCATTGTAGCCTAATGCCGACGGGCGGGACCGGCGCAGAACTGCTCGTAATCGACGAGCTGGATCGCCGCGCGGTGGACCCCGTCGCCGCAGGTCGGACACTTCGGATCCCGGCGCAACTTCAGCTCGCGGAAGCGCGCCTTCAGCGCGTCGTACACGAGCAGCCGACCTGCGAGCGTGTCGCCCAGGCCGAGCACGAGCTTGATCGCCTCCGTGGCCTGCAGCACGCCGAGGGTACCGGGGAGCACCCCGAGCACCCCGCCCTCGGAGCACGACGGCGCCTCCTCGGGCGGCGGCGGCTCCGGATACAGGCAGCGGTAGCAGGGCGAGCCGTTCGCCGGAAACACCGTGAGCTGGCCCTCGAACCGGAAGATCGAGGCGTGGATCACCGGCTTGCCGAGCTTGAGCGCGCAGTCGTTGACGAGATAGCGGGTCGCGAAGTTGTCGGCACCGTCGATGATGACGTCGTAGCGGCCGAGCAGATCGAGCGCGTTGTCCGACGTCAGCCGCGCGCGGTGCTGGACGACGTGGACGTCGGGGTTCAAGTTCTTGAGCGTCTTCTCGGCGCTCTCGGTCTTGTGGATGCCGAGGCGATCGGTGCCGTGGAGGATCTGCCGCTGCAGGTTGGACGCGTCGACGACGTCGTCGTCGATCAGGCCGAGCGTGCCGATGCCCGCGGCGGCGAGGTACATGCTCGACGGCGAGCCGAGCCCGCCGGCGCCGATGCACACGATCTTCGACGCGAGCAGCTTGAGCTGGCCGGCGGTGCCGACCTCGGGCAGCAGCGTGTGGCGCGAGTAGCGCGTCTCCTGATCGGCGCGCAGCGTCTGCGGCATCTCCCACGGCAGCCCGGCGCGCTTCCAGCCGGTGAACCCGCCGGCAAGCGACTTGACGTTCGTGTAGCCGAGCTCGAGCAGCGAGCGCTGCGCGAACAGCGAGCGATTGCCGCTGGCGCAGTAGATCACGATCGGCGCGTGGCGGTCGGTGACGTGCTTCTCGATGCGAGACTCGAGGAACCCACGCGGGATCCAGATCGCTCCCGGGATCGCTCCCTGGGCGTGCTCGTCTGCCTCGCGGCAGTCGATGATGGCGGCCGGCTTGCTGCGAGAAAGCTCCTGGACTTCGATCTCCGGGGTCTTGCCTCGCAATTCACGGATCAGTGCGTCATAACTCGGCACTTCGCAGTCTTAGCACGCAGACCTCTTGCTGTAACCCTAACGTGAGGGTAAGGTCCATTCGAAAGGTCCGGCGAGCGCCGGACCGCGCAGCAACGCCGAAGGCGTTGCGGAGGATCCATAGATGTCTGACGTCGCCACTGCTACCGACACCACCACCACGCCGCCCCTCGATCCGTCTGGGCCCGAGTCGATGCTGCAGATCACCCCGGTCGCAGCTGCGAAGGTCAACGAGATCCGCGAGGCCGAGGGCATCGAGGCGACGATGGCGCTGCGCGTCCGCGTCGTCGGCGGAGGCTGCGCCGGGTTCTCGTACGATCTGTACTTCGACGAGCCCGCCGAGGTCGATCGCCAGTTCGAGGTCGCCGGCGTGAGATGCATCGTCGACGAGATGAGCCTCATGTACCTCGTCGGTACCGAGATCGACTACGTCGAAGGCCTGCAGGGCGCCGGGTTCAAGTTCCAGAACCCGAACGTCAAGTCGACGTGCGGCTGCGGCTCGTCGTTCAGCGTCTGAGCAATCGGAAATCGTCACCGCTGGTGGCAAGCTACGAGCGACGGTCGATGATGATCTCTGGATTCCTCATCGCGCGCGTTCTCGGCGCGCGCACGCGAGCAGGCTTGCCAGCGAGGCGCTGGGGGGAGCCCGAGCCGGAGCGTACTCGGGTACGTGAGGACGAGGGAGGGTCCCAGCAACGAAGCTGGCAAGCCGCGCAGCAAGCGCCCACATGACGAGCATCCAAGGTGTGCTCGAGCGCGAGCTCGGGCGTGACAAGGTCATCGGGCCCGGCCACGAGCGGCTCGAGGACTACGGGCGCGACGAGAGCCCGCTGCCGCAGTTCTATCCACCGGACTGCGCGGTGCTGTGCGAGTCGACCGCGGAGGTCGCCGCCGTGCTGCGGATCTGCGCCGAGCGCGAGGTGCCGGTCACGCCGCGCGGCGCCGGCTCGGGGATGTGCGGCGGCGCGCTGCCGGTCGCCGGCGGCGTCGTGCTGTCGACCGAGAAGATGCAGAAGGTGAAGGAGATCGACGCCGCGGATCTGGTCGCGGTCGTCGAGCCCGGCGTCGTCACCGGCAAGCTGCAGGAGGCGGTCGAGGCGCAGGAGCTGTTCTATCCGCCCGATCCGGCGTCGCTCGAGTTCTGCTCGATCGGAGGGAATGCCGCAACCAATGCCGGTGGGCCGCGCGCGTTCAAGTACGGCGTCACCCGCGAGTACATCCTCGGCCTCGAGGTCGCGCTGATCGGCGGCGAGGTGCTGAGGTGCGGCCGGCGCACCGCGAAGGGCGTCACCGGCTACGACCTCGTCGCCGGCTTCGTCGGCACCGAGGGCACGTTCGGCGTGATCACCGAGCTGTGCGTCAAGCTGCTGCCGAAACCGCCGGCGGCCGCGACCGTGCTCGGCGTGTTCGCGAACGTCGCGGCGGCGGGCCAGGCGATCGAGTCGCTGCTGCGCGGCGGCCTGCGCCCGCGCGTGCTCGAGATCGCCGATCAGGCGTCGATCGACATCGTGCGGCCGAAGAGCCGCTACCGGTTTCCGGCGAACGCCGGCGCGATCGTGCTGCTCGAGGTCGACGGCGATCCCGACACGATGGCGACGCAGATGGAGAAGATCGGGCTCGCCTGCGACGACCTCGGCGCGCTCGACGTGCTGGCCGCGACCGAGCCCGCCGAGCGGCGCGCGGTGTGGGAGGCGCGCCGGCTGATCTCGCCGGCGCTCAAGGAGGCGTATCGCACGAAGGTCAACGAGGACCTGTGCGTGCCGCGCGGCAAGATCGTCGAGATGCTGTCCCGCGTCGATCGCGTGTCGGCGGAGACCGGCATCGCGTGCTGCGTGTTCGGCCACGCGGGCGACGGCAACCTCCACGTGAACCTGCTCTCGCATGACGATCCGAACGATCCGGCGGTGCAGAAGAAGATGTGGGCCGCGGCCAAGCAGCTGTTCGAGCACACGGTCGCGCTCGGCGGCACGCTGTCGGGCGAGCACGGCATCGGCATGACCAAGCGCGACTACATGCACCTCGAGCAGAGCGAGCAGCTGCTCGAGTGGCAGCGCAAGTGGAAGGCGCTGTGGGATCCGCGCGGCCTGCTCAACCCGGGCAAGGTGCTGCCGGCGCGCAAGAGCGCGTGCACCGAGTAGCTCAGCTGCACGCGTCGAAGCAGTCGTCGTGACCCTCGAGCGGGTCGTAGCAGCAGACCTGGCTGGGGCCGCACGTGCCGCCGCACGGCAGCGGCACGCACACGTTCTGCTGGCAGGATGCGCCGCTGCCACAGCTGCTGCAGTCGAGCGTGCCGCCGCAGCCGTCGGGCATCGTGCCGCAGTTCTTGCCGGCGCCCGCACACGTCAGCGGCTGGCACGCCGACGAGCCGTACGTCGCGAGCACGACCGCGTCGTACTCGGTGTACGAGCCGTTGGCATCGGGGGCATCGGCCGCGTGCGCGGCGAGCCGCGTGCAGTGATCGGTGACGATGCCGGCGAGCGTGATCGCGCTGGTGCCGAGCTGCGCGGGCGCGCTGCCGCCGCACGCGTTGGTCGTGCTGATCGGCAGGCTCGGCGCGGAGCACGACTGCGACGCCGCCGACACGCTGGCGCACGTGCTGATCGATTCGTTCGGGTTGCAGAAGTCAGCGCGCGGCGACAGCTCGACGGTGCCCGACGCGAGCTGGAAGTCGAGCATGCCGTCGACGGGCGCCTCGCTGATCGCGCCGGCCCAGCTGTTCAGCCGCCAGCTCGCGGGCTGCCAGCCGGCACAGCCGGTCAGCTGGTTGCACGCGCGCGAGCGGATCGACACGTGGTACGGCGCGATCGCCGCCTCGGTCGCTGCGGGCGCGAAGTACGCGAGCGCCTGCTGCTGCGTGATCGGCGCACCCGTGCAGCTCGCTGGATCGAACGGATCAGTGGTCGGCGGCGGGCTCGTCACCCAGCCTTGCGCCTCGGCGTACGCGAGCATGTGTGCGAGCGCGATCGGGCCGACGTACGGCACGTCGTCGAGCTGCTTCAGCGTCGTGAACGGGCGCGCGGCGACGATGTTGTGGGCCGCCCGCGAGCTGAGCTTCACCGTGCCGTGGAGCGTCGCGTAGTCGACCTCGTTCGCGACGCGCAGCACGCCCGCAGCCTCGGGGCTGCCCTCCTGGATTCCGCCATCGGCCTTGCCGTCGCTGAGGAACGTGTCGTTCGCGCCATCCTCGGGCTCGGAATTGACGGCGCAGCTCGCGAGCAGCGCGAGCAGCGCGATGTGCATGACTCTCATGTCGGATCTCCTCGTGGATGCCGGTCCGGACGCGGAGACGTCGCAGGTAGTCGCACATCACTGGATCGCGAGCGACAGGCTGCGCGTGACGCCGGCGAACGTCGCGGTCATCGACACGTCCTGTGTCGCGCCGCTCGGGAACGAACACACCTGTCCGTCGCTGCTGTACCCGCAGTCGATCGGCGTCGCGCCGGTCCACGCGAGGTGCGACTCGATCGTGTACGCCTGGCCGCCGGAGATGCCGACGAGCGCGATCGTGAACGGCGTGCCCGCCGCGAGCGGCGCGGGGCATGGCTGCTCGCTCTGCGTGCGATCGGCGCCGAGCACGCAGCGGATCTGGATGTCGTCGAGCACGCGCACGGTGAACGTGCCGGTGAACGTGCTGACCGCGCCGGTGTCGAGGTTCGTCGTCGCCACGTTCACGGTCAGCGCGCCTGGCTCGCTCGCGGTGACGCTGTCGAGCTCGTACGCTCCGTCGGGCTCGCCATCGAACGGATCGGTGTTCGCCCAGCCGGTGACCAGATGCTTCGCGGCGACGCCGCTCGTCGTGAGCACGACCGAGATCCGCGGCGCCTGCGCGCCGCCGAGGATGCACGGCGACAGCTCGGCCGACCATCCGGCCTCGACGGGGAACGGCTCGGCCGTCCACGCGTCGCCGGCCGCGCCCATCTCCGACGGCAGCTGGTCGAACATCGCCCTCGCCTGCGACGTCGTCGGGTCCGGCGTGCAGTCGAAGCCGGTGCCACCGCCGCTGTCGCCGCCGCCCTGGACGGGTTGCGTGGCACACGCCGCGAGCACGACGAGGAGGAGAAAAAGACCGCGCATGCCGCGACGTGTCGCAAAGGTCGGGCCACGCGCTATCTCGGCGAAATCAAGGTAGCGACTGTCGGGCCTTCACCACCCGCTCGTCAGCTCGCCGGACACGCAGCGCCCGCGTCGCGACGACGCGCGTCGCGAGATCGATCGCGAGCGGCAGCTCGAGGTAGTCATTCACGAGCTAGCGGAACCGGTCCGCCCGCGCTCTGCACGCGAGCCACTTCATCTTCGTGTGCCAGCCGGG
>JBLMXA010000721.1:0-10686 GCA_050257515.1 Acidobacteriota bacterium
CCGCACGTCGAGTCACCGTAGACGTAGCCGGCGAACGCCTGCTGGATCTCGCCGTACGGGACCTTCGCGTCCGCGAGCGCGGCCTTGCCGGCCTTGCTCGCCATCACGTGATACTCCTCGCTCTTGCCCGGCTTCTGGAACGGAACCATTCCGACGCCGATGACGTTGACCTTGCGGGGCATTAGATGACTCCTTTCAAAAAGCCGAGGCGATGCGCGACGGAGACATCTCCGTCGACGCGTAGCTTTCCATGCTGGTAGAGCTCGCGCACCTTGCCCTGCGCGAGCGCGGGTAGATCCGAATCGGCGATCGTCAGCGTCGCGGCGGTGGTGCCGCCGAGATCGAACGTCTGCACCGCGTCCGGATCCTTGATCTGGAACGTCAGCTTCGCGCGGACCTCACCGGCGAGGCCGGCGTTGTCGGCGAGCCGCTTCTGCAGCGCGGCGAGGAACTTCGCGCCGTGAGCCTCCGCCTTCGGCGCGCTCGCCGGCGCCGCCGCGGGCGCGGCCGATGCGCTCGGCGTCGTGCCGACCCCGCGGCGAGCCATCACCGCCTCGATCGCCTTGCTGGGATCGATCTTGAACAGCGCCTGCAGCTTCTGCGACGCCATCACGTTGCCGCTGATCTTGAGCTTGCCGGTCGTGAACAGCTTCATCGGATCGGCCTTGCCCTGCGTGAGGTCGAGGAAGTCCGACTCGGCGAGCTCGAGCGTGCACTCGGCCGCGCCGTCGCTCTTGGAGACGCCGCCCGAGCCCTTGAGGTCGATGATGTAGGGCGTGCCGCCGACGACGAACTTGTAGACGACGCCGACCTTCGACGGGACGTCGGGGTTCTGCTTGAGCACCTCGGCGAACACCTCGAACGCGTCGGCGACGGTCGGCGTGTACGCGGCGGGTGCCGCGGCTGCCGCCGGTGCGCCGCCGCCCGCGCCGGTGCGCTTGCGCGTTTCGGCGAGCACCATCTCCGGCGTCAGCTTCTTCAGGAACCCGAGCTTCTGCGACGCCATCACGTCGCCCGAGATCTTGAGCTTGCCGGTCGAGAACAGCTTCATCGCGTCGGCCTGGCCGGTCGCCATCGCCATGAAGTCCGCGTCGCTGATCTCGAGCGTGCAGGCGGCCTTGCCGACCGCGCCTTCATGCACCGCGCCGGGCGGCGTCGACAGGTCGACCGTCCACTGCGCGTCGGGATTGCTCAGCTTGAACAGGAACGTCGTCTTGACCTTCTCCTGCGTCGCCGGGTTGCCCTGCACGAACGTGTGGATCGCGCGGAAGATGTCGGCGCTCGTCGGCACCGCGGCGGCCGCACCGGCGGCTGCCTTGGGCTTCTCCTTCGGCTTCGGCAGCTCCTTCCACAGCTCGACCGCCGCGTTGGAGATGCACGGCTCGCCGCGCTCCTTGATCTTGGTGCGGAAGACGATCCGGGTGTCGCTCTCCTTCCACATCTCGGTGACGAGCGTCTCGCCCGGCAGCACCGTCGACGCGAAGCGCGCCTTGATCGACTTGATGTAGCGCGGATCGCCGTCGGGGCAGAACGACTGCGCGAGCGCGCGCGTCGCGAAGCCGAACGAGCACAGCCCGTGCAGGATCGGCCGCTCGAACCCGAACGCCTTCGCGAAGCTCGGGTCGGCGTGCAGCGGGTTCCAGTCGCCGGACAGCCGATAGAGCAGGGCCTGGTTCTCGCTCGTCTTGTCGGTGACGGTCGCGTCGGCGGGACGCGCCGGCGCGACGTTGACGTCGGCCGACGGGCCGCGATCGCCGCCCCAGCCTCCGGCGCCGCGCACGAACGTCGTCAGCTCGTTCTTGATGACCTCGTCGCCGTTCTCGTCGTAGCTCGTGAACTCGGTGACGACGGTCGCGCCCTTGCCCTTGTCGTAGATCGCCTTGACGACGGCCTTCGTCGACAGCTTGCCGTGCGTCGGCAGCGGGCGCAGCACCTCGGTGTACTGCTCGCCGTGGAGCACGCGATCGAGGCCGAAGTTGAGGCCGGGCGCCATGATGCCCTGCTTGGCCTGCGAGAACACCATGTTGATCGCGGGCAGCACGCCGAAGCTCGGCAGCACCTTCATGCCCTTGCCGCTCATCTCGTAGACGAGCGCGAGGTCCTTCTCGTTCGTCGGATCCTTCGCCGCGCCGACGCCGAGCGCGTACAGCGACACGTCGCGCTCGTCGTAGCTCCACGTCTGCTCGGGGTACTTGAAGCCGAGCGCCGCGTCGACGTCGATGAACTGGTTGCCGCCCTTGCTCGGGCCCGCCTCGACGTTCGCCATGATCGGCTGCATCGACTCGGCGACCGACGCCGGATGCTCCGCCTTGTCGAAGCCGCTGATGTTCTTCCACGCCGCGTCGACGTCCTCGGGCGTGAGGTTGCGGCCGAGCCGGAACGTCTTGCCCGCGCTGCGCTCCCAGCGCAGCTTCGCGAAGAAGCCGCCGCCGACCTCGTAGAGCCCGCCGGTGTCCTCGGTCGCCTCGTGGACGAGCTTGGCGACGAGCGCCGAGACGTACTCGGGCTTGAGCGCGTCGAGCAGCTCCTTGGGCAGCACGGTCTCGGTCATGCGCGAGCCCGCGATCGGCGCGATCGTGTTGACGAGCACGTTGCGCTTGCGGCCCTCGGCCGCGAGCGTCTGCGCGAACCCGTGGAGGCCGAGCTTGGCCATCGAGTAGTTCGCCTGGCCGAAGTTGCCGTAGATGCCGGCGGCCGACGACGTCATCAGGATGCGGCCGTAGCCGGCGTCGCGCATGTAGGGCCACACCGCGTGCGTGCAGCGAAACGCGCCGAGCACGTGGACCTTGTAGACGAGGTCCCAGTCGGCCTGGCTCATCTTCGCGAACGAGACGTCGCGCAGGATGCCGGCGTTGTTGACCAGGATGTCGACCTTGCCCCACGCGTCGATCGCGGTCTTGACGATCTTGTCGCCGTCCTCGACCGAGTCGTAGTTCGCGATCGCCTCGCCGCCCTTCTCCTTGATCTCGGCGACGACCTTGTCGGCGGCCGAGGCCGACTTGCCCTCGCCGGTGAAGCTGCCGCCGAGGTCGTTGACGACGACCTTCGCGCCGCGCGACGCGAGCAGCAAGGCGTGCGAGCGGCCGAGGCCGCCACCGGCGCCCGTCACGATCGCGACACGTCCATCGAAACGCAATTCGTTGCTCATCGCTGCTTTCTCCTCGTCCTCATGGCCAGCACGGTCGGGAACAGTTGCTTCCAGTCATCGATCAGATCGCGCAGGCGCGACTCGTCCTTGTGGAGGACGCCCGTCATCGCCGCGCCGATCATGAACTGCAGGGTCAGGTCGAACGCGCGCTCGATCCCCGGGTGATCGGCGACGTCCTTGCCGAACAGCGTCCTCGCCTGCGCGAGGATGCGGTCGCGCAGCGAGCGCTCGGCGGCGACCAGCACGGGCCGCAGCTCCGGATCGGTGCGGGCGGCGGTGCGCAGCTCCATCGCGACCTGGAACATCTCGCCGGAGAAGCACTGCCACAAGAGATCGAGCACCGCATCGGTGCGCGCGCGTCCCTCCGGAAGCTGGATCGCGAGCTGCTTGAGCTCGCGCGCGCGCATCTCGGCGAGGTGATCGACGGCGGCGACGAGCAGCTCGGCCTTCGACGGGAAGTGATGGAGCAGCGCGCCGCGCGACACGTCGGCGCGCCGCTGCACCTCGAGCGTCGTCGTGCGCGCGAACCCGACCTCGATCAGGCTCTCGACCGCCGCGTCGAGCAGGGCGCGGCGCGTCTCGTCGCGGCGCTGCTGCTGCGTGCGTGGAGCCCGGGCCTGAGCTTCCGGCATCCCGCCGTGTGTACCGCCCAAGAAACAGTCAGTCAAGACTGTTTGTATCCTATCCTCTAGGTACGCGCGTGATCGCGGGACTCCCGCGTGGCTAGCGTCGTAGCCGGCGGCCATCGCAACCCGCGAAGATCGCGAGCGCACCGGATGGCACGGCGGATGCTCGGCCCGTGCGACATGGCTGCTCGTCCTGCTTGGTGCGTCGTTGTGCTCGTCGTCGGGATCGCGGGGAACGCCCACGCGCTGAAGCCGGAGAAGCACGCCGCGATCACGACCGACCGCTGCACCGCCGCCGGGCTGCCGCAAGACTTCTGCACCCGCGCCGCGACCGAGGACTACGACACCGACCGCCGAGAGTGGACGGATCTCTCGGCGCACGCCCAGATCGCGGACGATCAAACCGCGTGCGAGGCCGCCGACGTCGCCGCGCAGCGGCTGTGGACGCTCGGCGACCAGCTGCGCCAGGCGCTCGCGGCCGTCGCCGCCTCGCCGACCGAGGACAACGTCGGGCAGGCAGGGGCCGCGCTCGGTCGCGCGCTCCACACGATCCAGGACGACTGCGCACATCACGGCATGCCGAACCCGCAGCACGCGTGGTGGTCGCTCGACGACTACTGCAACGGCACGACGCTGTCGCCCGACGTCCAGGACTCCGCCGCCGCATGCGCGAGCAGCGAGACCGCGACCGTGATCGCGCTCGTCGCGGCGGCCGTGCGCGACTCGGGCACGGCCGACAGCCTCGGCGCGCTGTCCTGCGCCTCCGGCTGCACCGATCGCGACGGCCCGACGTGGCTCGAGCAGTGCGACTTCATCGGCGAGGCGAGCAACTGGGACGGCATCGATCGGCGCTGGAACAACGACGTCGCCGTTCCCGCGCTGCGCGCCGCGTTCGCCGCCGGGCTCGCCGGCAGCGCGGCGCCGGCGTCGGTGTGCGGCGGCGACGAGAGCGTGCTGTCGGCGGCGGTGAGCGATCCGATCGTCGACGTGTCGGGCGGCACGCTGACCTGCGCCAAGGCCCACGTGCTGTGCCTCGGCAAGGCCGACACCGACGGCGGCCCGTTCGCCGACGACCCGGCGCCGGCCTCGGGCGGCTGCACGGTCGGCGATCCTCGCGGCGGCGTGCTCGTGCTGGGCGCCCTGCTGATGCTCGCGCGCCGACGGCGCGGGCGGCCGCTGCGCGGCACTCCGTCGCTACCCGACTAGCGCGTAAGTGTCCGGCAAGGCATGCTGCCGGCAGTGAGCTACGAGGTCCGTATCGGCTGGCGCTATCTGTACGGCGGCAAGCGCGATCGCATGATGCTGTGGCTCGCGCTGATCTCGCTCGTGTTCGCCGGCGGCGGCCTCGCGCAGGTGCTGCTGTCGCATGGCTCGAACCCGTACGGCGTCGTCACGCTCGTCGCGGGCATGCTGTCGACCGCGGTGTTCGCGCTGCTCAGCGTGTTCTCGGTGTTCACGAGCGTGTCGGTGCTCGGCGTCACGCTCGGCGTCGCCGCGCTGACGATCGTGCTCGCGGTGACCACCGGGTTCCAGCAGCAGTTCCGCGACAAGGTGCTCGGCGTCAACGCGCACGTGATCGTGCTCAAGTCGCAGACCACGTTCGCGGAGTACCGCGACGTGATGAAGACCGCGAAGGAGATCGATCCGGACGTCATCGCGGTGCAGCCGTTCATCTTCGCCGAGATGCTCGTCACGCGCGGCAAGGGCGAGCTCTCGGGCGTCGCGATCAAGGGCGTCGATCCGAAGCTGTGCTCGAGCGTGCTCGACCTGCAGAGCCACATGATCGATCCGCCGGCGAACACGCCCGCGGCGCAGATCGAGAACTTGCTCAAGGAGCCGCCGGCCGGCGAGGCGCCGCCGATCATCATGGGCAAGGAGCTCGCGCACAAGCTCAAGGCGAAGGTCGGCGACGACGTCACCGTCGTCGTGCCGCTGTCGAACATCGACTTCGACACCTACCGCGCGAAGTCGAGCGCGCCGCGCACGAAGAAGTTCCACGTCGCCGGGATCTTCTACAGCGGCTTCGACGAGTACGACCGCCGGCTCATGTACACGTCGCTGCAGGACACCCAGGACCTCGTCGGCCGCGGCGATCAGGTCATGGGCGTCGAGCTCAAGGTCAAGGACGTCAACCGCGCCGAGGCGATCGCCGAGAAGCTCGAGAAGGCGCTCGGCGGGCCGCCGTACCAGGTGCAGGACTGGTACGAGCTCAACCACAACCTGTTCACGGCGCTGAACCTGCAGAAGCTCGCGCTCGTGATCATCCTGACGCTGATCATCGTGGTCGCGACGGTCAACATGGTCTCCGCGCTGTTCATGACGGTGACCGAGAAGACGCGCGAGATCGCGATCCTGAAGTCGATGGGCGCGACGTCGTGGGGCGTCGCGTGGGTGTTCGTGCTCGTCGGCACCGCGATCGGCGCGGTCGGCACGCTGCTCGGCATCGCGATCGGCCTCGTGACGTGCAACGTGGTCAGCGCGTACGGCTACCACCTCGATCCGAAGGTCTACCTGATCGATCGCCTGCCGATCGACGTCCGCCCGCACGAGGTCGTGATCGTCGCCGCCATCACGGTCTTGATCAGCCTGATCGCGGCGATCGTCCCCGCGTTCGAGGCGAGCTCGCTGCGCCCGGTCGAGGGCCTGCGCTACGACTGAGCCCGGCGAGCTAGCCTACTGCGGACAGGGCGCGCCGCTCTGCACCCACACCTCGAACGCGTGCAGGAAGTCGGCGCGCGGAGTCGGGATCGGCGTGCGACCGGCACCGGGAGCCCAGCCCCAGGTGACGAGCGGATCGTCGAGATGGGTGCGCAGCGCCGCGAAGTCCCGGCCGCCATTGCGGGCGGGGTCCTTGAGCTGCTGGCACAGCGCCGCCGGAGCCAGGCCGACGAACACCATCGGCTTGTCGGGGCCGGGCATGCGCCAGGGCTTGCTCGTGCCCGGTGGCACGTGGCCGCCGTAGCTCGCGGGAAGGTTCGCGGCGCCGTGACAGCTCGTGCACTCGAGGCCGGCGACGCCGCTGCCGGCGGGACCGCGCACCACGTCCTGCGTGTGGACCTGGCCGCTGTCTCCCTGCAGCGGCGCATCGCCCGCGGGGTGACAGTTCTGGCAGCGCGGGTGCTGGAACACGGCGCGCATCGTCGCGAACGCGGCGAGCCCGGCGGCCTGGTCGGGGGCGGCGGGTGTCGGCGGAGCCGCGGGCTTGGACGCGGGTGTCGCCGCGCAACCCGCGGCGATGCAGATCGAGAGGATTCGAGATCGCTTCATGACAGCACCTAGGTGAGGCGAAGGGGCAACGTCCGCAGCCGCTGCTTGGTGAGAGCGAACACGGCGTTCGCGACGGCGGGCGCGATCACGGCGGTCGCGGGCTCGCCGATACCGCCCATCTTCGGGCCGGTCGGGTTCAGGTGGACCGCGATGCGCGGCATGTCGACCATCCGCACCACCGGGTAGTCGTGGAAGTTGCTCTCCTGGACCGAGCCGTTCGCGAGCGTGAGCTTGCCGTACAGCGCCGCGCTCAGCCCGTACGCGATCCCGCCCTGGACCTGGGCCTCGATCGAGAGCGGATTGACCGCGGTGCCGCAATCGACGACGGCGGTGACCTCGTGCACCTTGATCTGGCCGTGGTCGACCGAGACCTCGGCGACCTCGGCGACGATGCTGCCGAACGACTCGTGAACGGCGAGCCCGCGCGCGCGGCCCGCCGGCGGCGGCGTGCCCCAGCCCGCCTTCTCGGCGCAGATCTTCAGCGCCGCGGCGTGGCGCGGCTTGCCGGCGAGGAGCGCGAGCCGGTACGCGAGCGGATCCTTGTTCGCCGCGTGGGCGAGCTCGTCGATCATGCACTCCAGCGCGAACGCGGTGTGGGTGTTACCGACCGACCGCCAGAACAGCACGGGGACCGCGTTCGCCGTCGTGTGCAGCGAGATCCGCTTGGCGGGCGTCGCCGCGAGGTACGGCGAGTCGGCCAGACCCTCGACGGACGAGCCGTCGATGCCGTTCTTGATCCCGAACGCCGCGAACGGCGTGCCCGCGAAGATCGACTGGCCGACGACGACGTGATCCCACGCGGCCGGGTTGCCGTCCGCGCCGACGCCGGCGCGGATCCGGTGCACGTACGCGGGCCGGTAGTAGCCGCCGCGGATGTCGTCCTCGCGCGTCCACACGACCTTCACCGGGACCCCGGCCGCCTTCGCCACGGTGACGGCCTCGGCGACGAAGTCGGAGGTGGGATTACCGCGCCGGCCGAAGCCACCGCCGAGGAATGGCGTGTGGACCGTGACCTTGTCGGGCGTCGTGCCGACGATCTTCGACGCCACCAGCTGGTCGAGCGTCTGCATCTGCGTGCCGGTCCAGATCTCGCAGTGATCGCCGTCGATCTTGACCGTGCAGTTGAGCGGCTCCATCGTGGCGTGCGCGAGGTACGGGAACTCGAACACGGCCTCGAGCCGCGACTTGGCCGCGGCCAGCGCGTCGTCGACCTTGCCGACGTCGGCGGCGATCGCGCCGGTCGTGCCGGCGAGCTTGCGGTACTCGGCGAGCTGCTTCGCGGTGTCGACGCCGCCGCCCTCGGGCTTGGTCCACTCGGCGACGAGCGCGTCGCGCCCGAGCTTCGCGGCCCAGAAGTGCGACGCGATCACCGCGAGGCCGTTCGCGGTCGGCACCACCTTCTCGACGCCGGGCACCTTGAGCGCCGCGGACGCATCCGACCTGACCAGCTTCGCGCCGAACGCGGGCGGCCGCAGCACCACCGCGGTGCGCAGCCCGGGGAACTGGACGTCGATCCCGAACTGCGCCTTGCCGGTGATCTTCTCCGGCGTGTCGATCCGGCGCACGCGCGTGCCGATCAGCTTCCACTGCTTGGGCGTCTTGAGCTTGACCTTGGTCGGCGGTGCGAGCTTCATCGCCGCGTCGGCGAGCTGGCCGAACGTCAGCCGATCCTTGCCGTGCGTGATCACGCCGTTCGCGACCTTGCACGCGGCCGGCGACACCTTCCAGCGCTGGGCCGCCGCGCGCACGAGCATGTCCTTGGCCATCGCACCGACGTTGCGGTACCGATCGAACTCGGCCCACGTGGACGTCGAGCCGCCGGTCGCCTGCATCCCGAAGATCGGGTGCGCGTACGCCGGGGCGGCCGGCGCGTGCTCCGCGCGCACCTTGCTCCAGTCGCAGTCGAGCTCCTCGGCGATCAGCATCGCGAGGCCGGTCCACATGCCCTGTCCCATCTCGGAGTGCGCGAGCACGACCGTCACCGAGTCGTCGGTGCCGATCCGGACGAACGCGTTGGGCGACGGCAGGGCGGGCGGCTTCGGCTGCGGCGCCGCCCGCAGGATGCTCGGGACGTGGAAGCTGATCACGAGACCGGCGGTGGCAGCGCCGGCGGACTTGAGAAAGCGGCGACGAGAGACGGTCACTTGCCACCTCGCTTCAGCTTGGCGGCGAGGTGGATGGCCTCGCGCACGCGAACGTACGTGCCGCAGCGGCAGATGTTGCCGGACATCGCGGCATCGATGTCGGCGTCGCTCGGGTCCGGGTTGCGATCGAGCAGCGCCACGGCCGACATGATCTGGCCCGACTGGCAATACCCGCACTGCACGACATCGGCCTCTGCCCACGCGCGCTGGACCGGATGCGAGCCGTCGCTCGACACGCCTTCGATCGTCGTGATCTTGCGGGCGCCGACGCTCGACACCGGGGTCACGCATGCGCGGACGGGCTTGCCGTCGAGGTGGACGGTGCACGCACCGCACTGGGCCATCCCGCAACCGAACTTCGTGCCCGGCAGGCCGACGAGATCGCGAAGCACCCACAACAGGGGCATGTCCGGAGGTGCCGAGACCTCCCTCACCGTTCCATTGATGTCCAGCTTCATCACCGCCCAGCTTCCTTCGGCGTGCGTCCAGAGTCAACGGCGCATGCCGAGCCGCTGCGCGAGCTGCTGGGCGGCGGGTAGCGTCGGATCGATCGTCAGCGCGACGTGGAGATGCCAGCGCGCGGAGTCGGCGTCGCCGCCGGCGGCGCACAGCAGCGCGAGCGCGACGAGCGCGCGCGGCCACGGCCGGCGGCCGACGAGCCACGGCTCGACGTTCGCGCGCTCGGCCTGCGCGGTCGCCTGCTGGTCCTTGCCCGCGGCGACCTGGACGCGGAAGCGCACCCACGCGAGGTTCGCCTCGTACTCGGGGTGGCCGGGATGGTGGCGGCACGCGAACGCGAAGTCGCTCATCGCGCGCGCCGCGTCGCCCCTGGCGAGCGCCTGCTGGCCGCGCGCGAACGCCTCGGCCGCCGCCGCGATCGACTCGGCGTCGATCGCCCACACGGTGTCGAGCTCCGCGAGGTGCTGGCGCAGCCAGTCGGTGTAGCGGCCGCGCGCCGCATCGTCGACGAGCACGCTGCGCGCCTTCTCGACGAGCTCCCAGTTCGGCTGCACGAGCGGGGCGAGCTCCGACAGGTCGAAGCGCTTCAGCACCTGCGGCGCGTAGCGCAGGCCGACGAGCCGGTACGCGGCCTCGATCTCGCGATACTCCGCGAGCGGCGTGATCTCGAGGACGTCGTAGTAGCTCGTGCGCTCGAGCCGCTTGCGGCGCGCGCGCAGGTGATCGCGCAGCTCGGCGAGCAGGCGGCGTGCGACGGTCGCGCGGTCGCGCACCTCGGCGGTCAGCTCGACCGCGCCCATCGACACGAGCGCCCACAGCAGCCGCGCGGTCGCCTGCGGATCGAGCGGGCCCATGCGCACGAGCGTCTGCACGGTGCGCGTGCCGTCGACGTGCGCGCTCGTCTCGAGCTCCGGCACGGTCAGCACGCGCTCGGCGCGCAGCTGGTCGAGCAGCTCGGTCGGCGTCGCGTAGTGCGGCGCGTGCCAGCGCAGCGCGGAGCGCGCGATGTCGAGATCGACGTTGCGCGCGTGCAGCAGCACCG
>JBLMXA010000722.1:0-8975 GCA_050257515.1 Acidobacteriota bacterium
GACGTAGAAGTCGACCGGGTGGGTCTCCCAGCTCTTCGCCGCCTTCGTCTGGAGGTTCGACGACGGGCACACCTCGAGCGGGATCCGATGATCGTTGACGTAGTTCATCAGGTCGCCGCTCTCGATCAGCCGCGTGCCGTGACCGATGCGGTGCGCGCCGCACTTGTGGATCGCCTGGTGCACCGAGTCTGGACCGAACGACTCGCCGGCGTGCGCGGTGCAGTTGATGTTGTTGTCGACGACGAGCTGGAACGCCGGGCGGTGGACCTTCGCCGGGAAGTTGACCTCGCTGCCGGCGAGATCGAAGCCGACGACGCCGCGGTTCTTGAACGCGACGCACAGCTCGGCGATGCGCAGCGACACGTCGGCGCTGTCGGTGCGCAGCGCGCACAGGATCACGCCGTAGCGAATGCCGAGCTCGCGCTTCGCGGCGCGCAGCCCGCGCAGCACCGCCTCGACGACCTGCGCCGGGCGCAGCCCCTCGCGGATGTGGAGGAGCGGGCAGTAGCGGACCTCGAGGTAGCGGACGTTCTCGCGGTGCGCATCCTCGGCGAGCTCGTACGCGGTCCGCTCGAGCGAGGCCTCGGTCTGCATCACCGACAGCGTGATGTCGAACGCACGCAGGTAGTCGTCGAGCGAAGTGACCTGCTCGCCGGCGTAGAGCAGCCGGAACAGGCCCTCGCGGTCGAACGTCGGGAGCTTGACGCCCTGCTTGCGCGCGAGGTCGAGCACGGTGTCGAGCCGCAGCGAGCCGTCGAGGTGGCAGTGCAGGTCCGTCTTCGGGAGCCGCTGGATGAGCTCGAGCGGAATCTCGGTCGCCATCGACAGACGCTACTGCCGAGGCACGCGCGATGCAATCGCCACGATCGTCATGAGGAACCCGTCTGTTTTCGCGATCGTGCTCGTCGCGACGGCCGGCGTCGCGGCGGCGCAGCCCAAGCAGGAAGAGAACAACGAGCGCGTTCGCTACGGCGACCTGGACAAGCCGAAGTCCGACGCGGCGCGTGACGCGGGCGGCTGGAGGCAGCTCGCCACGCCGACCCCGGTCAAGCACGGCACCGAGTTCATCGAGGTCGGCAAGGATCAGGGAAATTTCGACAAGCTCCGCGTCGATGCCGACAAGGGGCGCGTCGTGCTCCGCCGCGTCAAGATCTACTTCGAGGACGGCAAGCAGCAGGACGTCGAGCTCGACAAGGTGCTCGACCGCAAGCACAAGTCGGCCGAGATCGATCTGAAGGCGCAGAAGCCGATCGATCGCGTCGTGATCACGACCGAGCCGCACGGGAGCGGCGAGTACGCGCTCTACGGCTCGTCCGGGCCCGGCGTCGCGACGCGCTGAGTGAGCTCGATCGACGCGAGCCCGTACTGGGCCGCGACCGCCGCGCGCTTGCTCGGGAGCGCGAAGTCATCGCCGTAGAACCACCGCGACTTGCCGACCGACAGCGGTGGTACGACGAGCTTGCCGTTCGGCGCGGCGTGCTCGAGCGCGGCCATCCGCTCGGCGAACTCGCGGCCGGCGCGGTGATACGTCGACACGCACTCGTAGCCGACGAACACGAGCGCGCCGGCGGCGGCCGCCCACGCCGTCGCCCGCGCCCACCGCGCGACGAGCCGCGGCACGAGCCAGCTGGCGATCGCCGTGCACGCGAGCGCGCTCGACGCGAGGTACAGGCGGAGGCCGAGCTTGGGCGACGCGAGCAGCGTCGCGACGATCGCGAGCGCGATCGCGCCGAGCGCGACGGCGATCGCGGTGCGCGCGCGCGGCGCCGGCTCCGCGGGCCGCGCCGCGAGGCCGAGCGCGATCCACGCGAGCGCCGGCGAGCCGTACGCGAGCACGATGCCGAACGGGCGCAGGTTGCCGAGCACGCCGCGATCGACGATGCGGCCGAGCAGCGACGCCTGCGTCGCGAGCCCGTTGTAGCGCAGGCTCTGGCCGGGCGCGAAATACAGCGCGAGCCCGCCGGCGACGATGCCGGCGATGCCGGCGATCATCCACGGCTGCAGGCGATCGCGGCGGTAGACGCACGCGGCGATCGCGGCCGCGGCGAACGCCGGGCCGGTGTGCTCGTTCGAAAGCCCGGCGGCGGCGCCGAGCACGAGCATCGGCACGAGCGACCACCACGGCCACGCGCGCGGCGTGCCGACGTGCAGGCGGTACGGGATCAGAAACGCGAGCGACACGACGAGGCCGTAGAGGTAGTTGCCGGTGTACGGCCGGTAGAACAGCATCTGGCCGAACACCGGGGCGCACACCGCCGTCATCGCGGTGATCGTCGCGAACACGAGCGCGTCGTCGAGCCGGCGCGGCGACGGCGCACGGCCGAGCGCGAGCACGGTCAGCGCGAAGAACAGCGCGAGCTCGACGAGCGGCGTCACGATCGCGTGCCAGGGGCCCTGCGTGAACAGCAGCATCGTCAGCGTCTGGCCGATGCGCGGGTTCATCGACTCGTAGTTGTACTTCGCGAAGAACCACACGCTCTTCAGCGTCAGCTCGTTGTCGTGATGGAACTGCAGGTGGCCCCAGCCATCGCCGAGCACCGGCTCCCAGTGCGTGCACAGCACGAGCACGAGCCACAGCGGCAGGACGAGTGCGAGCCAGACGAGCGGCGCGCGCCTCGACTCGTCCATCACGCCGCCTGTCGCGTCGCCGCGAACACGAAGCACTCGTCCTTGCCGCACGCGAGCGCCCAGTACACGCCGCTCTTCCAGGGCACGTAGTGGAGCGAGGCGTCCTTCGCGGTGCCGAGCTTTCGCGCCTCGCCGCCGACGAGATAGATGTAGATCTCGAGATCGCCGCCGGCGAGCTCCTTCGGCAGCACGACGTCGCGCGTGTGCGACATGCCGTGCCGCACGAGCTTGCCGACGTGGCCCTCGAAGCGATCGGGCTGCCAGCGCGCGACGAGGATGTTCGGCCGCGGCAGCTTCGCGGCAGGATCGCCGAGGTCGACCGCGACGTCGATGCGCCGCACGTGCGTCGACGCCGGCAGTCGCGACCGCAAGAGCTCGAGCGACACCTTCGCCTCGCGAAACGTGCCCGGCAGGTCGAAGCCCTTGAACGAGCCGAGCGTGAACCCGCCGTGATCGTCGGCGCACGCCGGCGGATCGCTGTCGATGCGCGCGACGAAGCTCGCGCTGCGAATGCCGAGCGGCGCGGTGATGTCGTACGCGCGGAACACGACGCCGCCGAGCCCGAAGTAGCTCGTGACGAGCTCGCGCTTCTTGGTGTCGCGGAAGTCATCGCCGTAGAACCACCACGACTCGTCGACCTGCTCGAACGCGTCGGCGACGACGATGCTGCCCGGCGCTGCCGCCTCGAGCATGGCGATGCGCGCGTCGCTGTCGCGCTTGGCGTGCGCGTAGAGCGGGATCGTACGGAAGCCGGTGTACGCCGTGGCGAGGACGGAGACCGCGACAAACGGCACCAGCACGCGCGGGCGCTCGATCGCGCGATCGGCGAGCGCGAGCGCGGCGGCGAGCAGGAGCGCGCACGACGCGACGTAGAACCGCGTCCCGGGCGCCTTCGGCGACACGAACAGGGTCAGCGCCATCAGCGTGGCGGCGACGAGCACGATCGCGAGGAAGCGCAGCGCCGACTCGGCCCGCTCGCGCGACATCACGACGAGGATCGCGATCAGCACGAGCGCCGGAGCCGCGCCGACGACCAGGTTCGTCAGGATCTCGAGGTTGCCGGCGAGCCCGTGGTTGATCACGCGGCCGATCATGCTCGCCTTCTGCGCGAGGCCCTCGTAGCGCTCGCCCTGCCCCGGCGCGAAGAAGATCGCGGCGAACCCGACCGCGACGCCGGCGGCGCCCGCCCACAGCAGGAGCGGCCGCGCACCGGTCTTGCGCTGCATCCACCACGTGTACAGCACGCAGAACAACACGAGCGTCGGCCCGGTGTGCTCGGCGCACATGCCGGCGACGATGCCGGCGAGCGCGTACGCGACGCACGCGGGCTTGCCGGCCGTGCCGTCGCGCGACAGCCGCAGCGGCACGAGGAACCACAGCTGGATCGCCAGGCCGTAGATGTAGTTCGCGCCGTACGCGCGGTTGAACAGCGTCTTGGGCAGCTCGGGCAGCGCGAACCACGAAAAGCCGATGACGATCGCCCACAGCGCGAGATCCTTGCCGCGCCGCCACGGCCAGCGCGCGAGCCCGAGCACCGTGATCGCGAGCGTCAGCGCGAGGTACGCGAGCGGCGTCGCGATCACCGCGAAGTACTCGAGCTTGTACGCGAGGTACGTGATCGGCTGGCCGATGCGCGGGTTCGAGTGCGTGTACTCGAGCCGCCAGTACTCGAAGAAGTGGCCGAGCGAGAACGGCCTGGCGTGCGTGTCCTGCGCGACGTTCCACGCGTCGAAGTAGAACGGCTCGTGCGCCATGATCCAGCCGATGTAGATCAGCGTCGCGACGACGTACGCGACGAACAGGACGCGCAGGATCCGCGAGGGCACCGCGGCGCGGAGTATAGACGGAGAAGCGGAACAGGAACCTGAATCGAGAACGAAGAACGTTTCTGATCGTGGGTCCGGTTCCGCTTCTCAGCCGCGGGGCAGCGGCGGCGGCTTCGTCGGCCTCGGCAGATCGCGGCGCGGCGCCGGGGGCTTCGCCTCGGCGACCGCGGGCGGTGCCGGCGCGGGCGGCGGCGGCGCGGGATGCGGCGCGGTGTCGAGCTTCGGCGCGGGCTTCGGCGCCGGCTGCGCGACCGGCTGCACGACGGGCTGGTCGAGGTTGAACGTGTGGCCGACGACGTACAGCGGCCGGCCCTTCACCTCCTCGAAGATGCGCGCGATGTACTCGCCCTGGATGCCGTTGCTGATGAGGAGCAGGCCGCCGAAGAACAGCAGCATGATCAGCAGCGACGCGTAGCCCGGCGCCGCGATGCCGAAGAAGATCTTCTGGATCAGCGTGATCATCAGGTAGACGAACGCGCCGAACGCGCTCGCCGCGCCGATGTACGTCCACAGCTTGAGCGGCGCGGTCGAGAACGAGAACAGGCCGTCGAGCGCGAACCGCCACAGCCGGAAGAAGCTCCACGTGCTGCGCGTCGCGCTCGGCCGGGGCGCCGCCTGGAAGTCGAGCGACGCGACCTTGTAGCCCGGCCACGCGAAGATGCCCTTCATGAACCGGTGGCGCTCCGGCATCTTCACGATCACGTCGACGATCTTGCGATCGAGCAGCCGGTAGTCGCCCGCGTTCGGCGGGATCTCGACGCTCGTCATCGAGTTGAGCAGCTTGTAGTACCAGCGCGCGAACGTGCGGCGCGCCCAGCCTTCCTCGTCGCGGTTCGCGCGCACGCCGATCACCATGTCGAAGCCCTCGCGCCACTTCGCGACGAACTGCGGGATCAGCTCGACCGGATGCTGGAGATCGCAGTCGATCGGGATGACGGCGCGGCCCTTCGCGTGCGCGATGCCCGCGGACAGCGCGACGTCCTTGCCGAAGTTGCGCGCGAGGCCGACGACCTTGAGCCGCGGGTCCTGGGACGCCGCGGCCGCGAGCCAGCCGAGCGTGCCGTCGCGGCTGCCGTCGTCGACGAACACGATCTCGAACGGCTCGCCCAGCGCTTCGAGCACCGGCACGATCGCCGCGAGAAACGCCGGTAAGTTGCGTTCCTCGTTGTACGCGGGCGCGACGATCGAGAGCGTCGGCAGGGTCATGGCGCCCAGCATACGTGATTCGTGCTTGCGCTGCCCGACGGTGGCGCGCTATGGAACGCCCCCATGCGCCTTGTTTCCAGTGTCTTCCTGTGTGGTGTGATGGCCGTCGCGACGTTCGCAGCGTGCGACAAGGGCGGCAGCTCCGCGAAGGGCTCCGGCGAGATGTCGAGCTCGGAGATGTCGCTGTTCAAGCAGCTGCCGAGCGGCAACGTCGCCCTGTTCGGCGGCAACTACATGAAGATGCAGCACTTCATGTCGTCGACGATGGGCAAGGCGATCTCCGCCAACCTCAAGGACGAGAAGGCCGAGAAGTGGATGGCGTGCTTCACGCAGGCCAAGGACATGCACGTCGCCGGCGGCGTCGGCATCGAGGGCAGCAAGCTGACGATGCGCGTCGCGTTCACCGGCCTCAAGATCGCCGACATCGCCGACTGCGCGAAGAAGGCGGAGTTCAACACGGTGGTCGATCCCGACGGCAAGTTCGTGTCGATCGACATCACGACGCAGGGCGTGACCGTCAACCAGGGCTACCTCGCGATGCCGAGCGACGCGGTGTACTCGCGCACGACGATCGCGTTCGGGTTCCCGCCGAGCTTCGGCTCGGGCACGCGCGCCGAGCTCGAGGGTGACCTCGCCGCGGCCGCGAAGGGCAACGCCGCCGCCGACACGAAGCTCCTCGAGCTGCTCTCCAAGGTCGATCGCTCCAGGACGTTCTGGTTCGCCGGCACCGCCGACGGCACGCCGGTCGCCGACAAGCTCGGCGAGGTCTACGGCTCGATCGATCTCGACAGCGGCCTCGGCGCCGACGTCACGGTCCAGCTCAAGGACAGCGACATGGCCTCCAAGGTCACCGACGGCCTCAAGGAGGCGAAGAACCACTCCGACGAGCTCCCGGGCGAGCTCAAGGGCGCGCTCAAGGGCATCGACGTCGCGAAGAACGGCGACCACCTGCGCTTCCAGGTCAAGCTGACCGAGTCCCAGCTGACCAGCCTGATGAGCATGGGCGGCATGGGCATGCACTGATCACGTAACCGTAACCGTAAGCGTAAGCGTAAGCGTAAGCGGCGACTAGCTAGCCGATCATCTTCGTCAGCATCGAGACGATCCTGACGAGCAGTCCGTCTGCTTCGCGCGTGCCCGGATGCTCGATGCCGAGTGCCGCCATCGCGTCGATGATCGCGCCGCACTCCAGCGCTGAGCCTCGCGCCGTCACGAGGAACTTGCGCTGGTCGCGCTGAAATCGCCCGGTACCTTCGGCGATGTTCAGGTTGATCGACAGCGCGGCGCGCCGCAGCTGGTTCGCCATCTCTGAGTCGAGCTTCTTGGCAAGCGCATACGCCAGTGGCAGATGAGCTACGGCGCAGCGGTACACGTCGAGCGAGCGGAAGTGCAGCATGCCCGTGTTATCGGCGCCGACGTCTCGCGGTTGCGCAGGCCGCTTACGCTTGCGCTTGCGCTTACGCCTGCGTACGAAATCGCGTGCTTAGAACCGCACGCTCGCGCAGAACCGCGCGAGGTAACGCACGAGCAGCGCGGTCGCGAGCATCGCGGTCGAGGTCGCGATCGCCGCGCCGCGGAGGCCGAGAGGAGGGATCAGCACGAGGTCGGCGACGAAGTTGATCGCGACCACCGAGACGACGAGCACGGTGTGCCAGCCGGGGCGGTGCGCCATCAGCAGCACGTCCTTGAACGGCAGGTAGGGCGACGCGAGCGCGAGCCCGCCGAGCAGGATCGCGAACGGCACGTCGCCGCGCACGAACTCGGGGTTGGCGAGGATCGCCGGGATCGCGAGCGGGTACACGATCACCCCGAGCGCGCACGCGCCGACGAACGCCGGCACGAACCACCGCCGCGTGCGCCGCGCGAGCGCCGCGACGTCGGCCGGCCGCCCGGCGGCGAGATCGGCCGCCATCATCGGGTTCAAGTTGCTCGCGACCGCGACCGCGAGCTGCGCGGCGCCCTCGTTGAGCGCGGCGGCGAGCGCGTACACGCCGACGAGCGCCTTCGCGACGTGGAACGCGCCGAGCATCCACACGTCGAGCTTGCTGTTGACCTCGTACGCGAGCGTGGCCGCGACGCCGCGCGCGCCGTAGTCGAGGTGCTCGCGCGTCCACGCGCGCCAGCCGGTGCCGCGCGCGAGCGGCACCGTCGCGACGAGCTCGATGACGAGCACGACGAGCAGCGTGCCCTCGCCGAACGTCCACAACCCCGACAGGTGCGCCGACGTCACGCCGAGCGCGTGGGCGACCAGCAGCCCGATCGCGAGCAGCAGGTAGCGCACCGACATGTAGATCGCGAACGCGCGCATCCGGCGCTGGCCGTTGACCACGCACAGCAGCACCTTGTTGACCGCGAAGCAGAACAGGCCCGGCGCGGCCCACAGCATGCCCTCGGCGACGTCGTCGCTCGCGAGCAAGTGGCCGATCGGGCGGCGCAGCGCGACGAACGCCGCGGTCAGCGCGACCGCGAGCACGACGTTCGGCACGAGCGCGCCGATGACGATCGCGGCGACGCGCGGCCGGTCCTCCGGCGCCTCGGCAATCGCGCGCAGCACGGAGTACTGGATGCCGAACGCACCGAGCACCGCGCCCGCGAAGAACGGGATCATCACCAGGTCGAACACCGCGAGCGCCTCGGCGTCCCACCAGCCGGCGATGCCGAGCTGCAGGCCGATGCCGACGACGCCGAGCAGCACGACCGGCACCAGGTTCCACGCGATGTCGCGCCGGAGCCGCTGCGCCGCGTCCATTCAGTAACGCTTGGGAGCGGCGTTGATGATCTGCAGCGCCTCTTCCGCCGAGAACCCGATCAGCTGCGCGTACTCGCGGATCGAGGGCCACCGCGGCTTGCCGTACTCCTGCGCGCGGTGCAGCGCTTCCTCGCGATCGATCATGCCCTCGCGCACCATGTTCGCGAGCATGCACTCGTCCTCGGTGAAGCCGCAGATCGTCTGGTAGATGTAGTTGTAGAACGCGGCGGTGCCGTCGCCGATGCGCCACGTCGTCGTGGTGTCCTCGGCGACCTCCCAGTCGTACTCGCGGCGGATCGTGTCGACGATCGTGTGCTCGTGCCACGGCAGGTAGTGGAACAGGTACAGGAAGTCGTCCTTGACGACGAACGTCTGCCAGAACGCGTTCGCGGTGTCGAGCAGCGACTCGTTGATGTACGACGGGTTCTTCAGGTAGTTCTTCGCGAAGTAGCCGAGCATGCCGAGCTTGTTGCGCAGCGACATGCCGGTGAGCGTGTTGCCGTGATCGTCCTGCGGCACGCCCATGAGCCCGGTCTTGTACGGCGCGTCCTCGATCATGTTGCCGG
>JBLMXA010000723.1:0-8080 GCA_050257515.1 Acidobacteriota bacterium
CGGGCGCGGAGATCTATTCACCTCGGTCATCTCGCTCCGATCGGGTGGCACATCCGGCATGGCATCTCGCCGAGCGAGAGCCGACTCGACCACCCCGGCGGATGCGGGTTGCCGCCGACGCCGCCGACCTTGTGACACTGCACGCACAGCGCCTCGCCGGCGCCGCCGTGGCACGCCGCGCACTGCGCCGGATCGCGCCGCGCCTCGCGGCCGTGCAGGTTCTCGCCGGCCTTGAGGCCGACCCAGCCCGGCGGGTGCGGGCTCAGCCGCTCGGGGCCGGCGACGTTCTTCGCGGTGTGGCACGCGATGCAGCGCTCCGGCTGGTGGCAGGTCTGGCACGCGCCCGGATCGGCCTTCGCCTCGAGCGCGTGGCGCGACTGGAAGCCGGCGCGGTGGACGCTCGGCGTGAACGGGTTCGCGAAGTGCTGCTGCGCCGGCAGCGCGGCGACCGTCACGCCGTGGCACTGCGCGCAGAACCGCTCGCCGTGACAGCTCTGGCACAGATCCGCCGACGACGCGGCGCGCGTACCGTGCTCGCGCAACCAGTCGCCGTCGTGCGCGAGGTGGCTCGCCGGCAGGTAGCCGCTCGTCTCGAGGTCCTTGTGGCACGCATCGCACTTGCGGCCGTCGCGATCGGCGTCGTGATCGTGACACTTGAAGCAGTTCGCCATCGGCGGGCGCAGGTGATCGTCGCCGCTCGCGACGTTGGTGTGGCAGCGCATGCAGTTGTTGTTCGCGCGCGGCGTGTGCGTCGCGTGGTCGAACTTCAGGTGGTCGCGCGCGTCGGCGAGCATCTCGAGCGCGCCCTCCGCCGCGTGACAGCCGAGGCACGGCCTCGGATCGTGCGGCTTGACGTGGCAGCCCTGCGCCGAGCAGCTCGCATCGTCGGGGATGTGCAGCGACTTGCCGTCGTCCTTGTCGAGGCGCTGGTGGCAGCGCGTGCACGCGACCCCGGCGAGCACGTGCTTGCGATGCGGGAACGCGGTCGGCCCCGACTTCTTGAAGCCGAGCACGCTCGCGCACGCGGCGATCACGAGGCAGACGAGGACGACGAGCGTCTTCCTCACTTGGAGCTCCATTCGCGGCCGATCGACAGCAGCGCGTCGAGCCGCCGGCGATCTTCGGGGGTGGCGGACGCCTCGGCGGCGACCGCCGCGTGCCACGGGCCGCGCTCGTAGCCGAGCGCGACGAGCGCCCACGGCCACATCGCGCCGCGCCCTCGTGCCTCGTCGGGGATCACGAGCTCGAGCTCGCTCGACGCGGTGAACGCGGGCCACAGCGGCACGCGCAGCGCGGCGCGCGCGCCGGTCCACGGGTCGTCGGCCGAGCCGTCGCGGCGCAGCTCGCCGGTGATCGCGCCCGCGCCGCGATCGTCGAGCGCGAGCCGCCCGCGCAGCGCGATCGCCGGCGCGAACGACTCGTCGACGTAGCGCGCGGCGAAGTCGCCGGTGACCGCGAGCCGCGGCGCCGCCTGCCACGTCGCGAGCGCGCCGGCGCGCTCGCTCGGGACGTCGCCGAGCACGGTGAACAGCGACGTCGCGGGCAGGATGTGCGACGCCGCTCGGTACGAGCCGTACAGCTCGCCGCGCCAGCCCTTGCCGCGCGTCGCGGTGCTCGCGGTGACCTCGGCGAGCCCTGGGTTCGCGAGGTCGTACGCGGCGCGCACGCCGACGTCGTCGGTCTTGTCGAGCTGGTAGCCGGCGTCGAAGCCGAGCTCCTCGAGCGCGAGCCGGCCGTCGTCGCGCTGCTCCATGTACGCGACGCCGACCGAGCCGTAGTCGCCGAGCCGGCGCGCGAGCCGCGAGCCGACCACCCAGTCCCACGCGCGCGACGTGAAGAAGCCCGGCTGCACCGGCACGCCCGCGTACGCCTCGGCATCGAACCCGTAGTCGAGCCGCACGCGGCCGGCCGCGCCGTCGATCTGCAGCGGGCGCAGCGCGCCGAGCGTCGCGACGAACCGACCGAACCGGCCGAACATCCGGCCGTCGGCGCTGCGCGCGCGCAGCGCGATCACGAGCACGTCGCCGACGTGCTGGCCCGGCAGCGTGTCGCCCGCGGTCCACACGATCGCCTCGGCCGACCATTGCGAGCTCGGGCTCGCGGAGCCGTCGAGCACGAGCAGGCCCGCCGGCGACTGCGTGGTCGCGAGCGCGTCGGCGCGCAGGCGGAGCGGCTCCGCGCGGACCGCCGCCGCCGCGAGCACGAGCGCGATGGCGGGCGCGCGCTTCATAGCCTCGGGATCTCCTTGAGCGAGTCGCGCTTCGCCCGCCGCTTGCGCGTCAGATCGCGGAACACGATGATCCCGTAGATCGCGAACGAGATCGTGCCGAACACCTGCGCGAGCGACATGCCGATGATGATCGGGATCAGCGTCGGATCGAACAGCGACCACACCATGAGCGCGAGCGCGATCAGCGTCAGCACCGCGGCCCCGCGCAGCCACCACATCAGCGGCACCTGCAGCGAGCGCTCCCACAGGCGGCGTAACAGCTTCATCATGGCCGCACCGCCTTCGGCGCGACCTTCGAGAACGGGTGCGCGGGGCCGTGGCAGCCCTCGCTCGCGCAGCTGACGGCGTTGCTGCGCACGCGGTCGAGCAGGCTCGCGTGCTCCTTGACGTTCATCCACCCCGGGTTCTCCGTCGAGTGGCAGTGCATGCACGTCGAGTTCTTGAACGGCGACCGGATATGGATCTTCTCCTTCGCCTCCTCGAGCGGCATGTTGCGGTAGTGCAGCGCGTACTCGTAGACGTGCCGCATGCCGCCGGCCTTCGTCTTGATCGTGCCGAACATCCCGTAGTCGGCGTGGCACGCGTAGCAGTTCGCGTCGCCGAACAGGTCGTTGCGCGCGTGGCGCGCCGCGAGCGACGTGCTCTGCGGGTTCTCGGAGTCGAGCTTGTACGGCCGCATGACGTGGCACGAGCCACAGAACTCGCGCTTCGTCGTCGCCTCGAAGCCGGCGTAGTTGCCGGTCATCGCCGTCGTGATCGGGAAGATGCCGATCGCGAACAGCAAGATGATCTTCGTCGTGCGCGACAGGTGCGGGCGAGCGACGAGGAACCACACGAGCAGCAGCGCCGAGAGCACCGCCGCACCGAGCGCGACTGCGATCAGTGGATCAGTTAGCATCGGGCACTCCGTTCATGTGAGTCGTCACCCCGTTGACGAAGATGAAGTTGCCGTCGGGATCGATCGTCTTGCCGTGACACGCCGAGCAGCTCTGGATCGTCGTCGGCACGGGCTGGAACAGCAGGTGATCCTGCGGCGGGATGCCGTGGCAGCTGCCGCAGGTCGCGCCGCCGGTCGTCGTCCACACCGGCGATAGCCCGCCGTGGCACCACGTCGCGCACTGCTGCGTCGAGCGGTTCCACGCGACGTCGGACAGCACGACCGCCGGGCTCGGCGCGAGGTGGCCCGGATCGGTGACCGTCTGCGGCACCGTGTGGCACGTCGAGCACGCGATCGGGCCGCGCAGGAAGCTCGAAGTCAGGTGCGCCTGGTGCGCGCCGACGCCGATCGCGGTCGTGAACTGGTTGCCCGACAGGTCGGTCGGCGGCGCCGGCGACGCGGCGCTGCCGTGGCAGCCATCGCAGCCGCTCGTGCGGCCGACGTCGATGTGGCCGTCGACGTGCGGGGCGCCCGCCGGGTGGCACGTCGCGCAGTCGGAGCGCTGGTGGCTCGGCGGCGGCGCGCCGTGGCAGCGATCGCAGCTGCCGGTCGGCGTGTCGGTCCACTTCGGGCTCGTCGCGACGCCGCCCGCGGCGTGCAGCGCGGCGCCGTGGCAGTAGACGTTGGAGCACGTGCCCGAGTCGTACGTCGCCGGGCCCGCGCGGTCGGCGGGATCGAGCGTCGTGTTCGCGAGCGCGCCGAACACGACCTTCGCGGGCGAGTCGAGCGGCACGTCGATGATGTGGCCGGGCGCGTCGTAGCTGGCGGGCTTGGGATGGCACTCGCTGCAGTCGAGGCCCTTGCCGAGGTGGGTCTGGTGCGCGTTCGTGGTCGGGCCGTTCGGGCCGTGGCACGTCGAGCACGCGGTCGGCCCGTCCTCGTGGCACGACAGGCACGACACGCCGGCCTTGCCGCCGGAGAAGTCGCTGCCGTGGCACTTCTGGCACAGCGAGAAGTCCCAGTTCTCGCTCGCGAGCTTCTTGCCGTGGAAGTCCGGGCTCGTCGGATCGAGGATGCCCGGCGGGTGCACGGTGATCGCGCAGTCCGGGCACGCGCCGCCGATGCCGCGCGAGTCCGCGCAGCCTGCGATCGCGAGCATGACGGCGAGCCACTTCACATCAAGGTGTCCCGTGGAAGTTCTTGACGTCGAACAGCATCCCGGTGCCGTGGCACGCGGCGCACGCCTCGGCGCCGGCGGCGGTGGTGTTGGTCTGCGCGTGCGCGAGCGTGTACGGCGCGTCGTGGCAGCTCGTGCACACCGACGTCATCGGCGGCAGCGGCTGCGGCGTCTGGACGATGTTCGTGCACGCGACCGTCGGATCGGTGCCGGCGTCGGCGCACGTGAACAGCGTCTGCTGGCTCGGCTTGTACGTCGTCGAGCTGGCCAGCGCGTCGAGCGTCCAGTTCTGGGACGTGTGGCACGCCTCGCAGTTCGTCAGCGACTGCGGGTAGGCCAGCGTGCTGAAGTCGCTGTTGCCGATCTTGTAGCCCTGCGTGAGGTTCTCGCCGGCGTGGATCTTGTGGACCATCGACCGGAGGTCGAGCGTGAACCCGAGCACCGACTGCCCCTGCTTGAGCGCGACCGCGCTCTGCAGGCCGGTGTTGTGGCAGAACACGCAGTAGTCGGTGTTCGTGCGCGAGCCGCCGTGCGCGGCGAGGCTGTAGTGACAGCCATCGCAGCGGGTCTGCGTGTCGACGATGTCGCGGCGCGGCTGCAGCGTGCCGGTCACCGCGAACGTCGCGGTCGGATTGTACGACGCGTAGCGCGGGCCGCCCGACACCGGCTGCGTGTAGCCCTCGAGGCCGACCTCGTAGGTGCCACTCGCGCTGGCGGGCAGCGCGCAGGCGACCTTTGCATTCGCG
This sequence comes from Acidobacteriota bacterium, assembly GCA_050257515.1. Classification (GTDB taxonomy): domain Bacteria; phylum Myxococcota_A; class Polyangia; order Haliangiales; family Haliangiaceae; genus JABFXX01. The sequence goes on from JBLMXA010000723.1 coordinate 5,031, forward strand.
CCGAGCACGTTCGTGCACACGCTGCCGCCCGCGACCGGATCCGGGAACACGTACTGGAAGATGCCGTTCGCGGCATCGACGGCGGTCAGCGTGCCGACCGGGCCGCTCGTCGTGTTGGTGCCCTGGATGCGCGCCTGGATCGCGCTGTCCTCGTCGTTCGTGTTGCCGGCGACGGTCGCGGACAGGCGCGTGAGCGGCGAGGTCAGGATGTCGAGCGGCGCGCCGGAGAGCTGCGCGCGGAACTGGATCGTCAACGTCGGCGGTCCGCTCGTGACGGTCAGCTGGTCGAGCACGAGCTTGGGCGCGGCCGGATCGAGCAGGCCGACGAAGTGCTTGTCCTGGATGCCGGCGATGCTGCCGGTCAGCGGGTGGCAGACCGCGCACTGCGCGTTGGGCGGCTGCGTGCCGCCGCTGTGCAGGACGTAGCCGGCCGGCACCGGCGACACGAACGAGATGTTGTCGTGGCACGACGTGCACTGCGCCACGGCCGGGTTCGTACCCCAGCGATCGGGCTGCGCGGCCGCCGGATCGTGACACGCGGTGCAGCGCGCGAGGTCCTGCGGGAACTCGACGTTCGACCACTCGTTGACGCTCTGCTGGTAGCCGATGATCTCGTACGGGAACGTCAGGCTCGAGCCGCGGTGGATCTTGTGCAGCATCACCTTGAAGTCGACGGTGTTGCCGGTGTCCGGATCGCTCGACTGCGGCGTGTGGCACAGGATGCAGTTGTTCGGCGACGTGTACTGGCCGCCGTGCGCGTCGAGCGCCTTGTGGCAGCGGAAGCACGCCGCGTCGGTGACGAGCTCGCGCTGGATCGGCGTGCCGCTATCGGGGCGCGCCGACAGCATCGCGCGATCCATCGCGGTGCCGGCCATCGTCGTGCGGCGGGCGACCGCGAGCACGGTCTGGGTCAGCGTCGGATCGAGGCCGGTGAGCGCCGCCTTGACCGTGTACGTGTACGTGCCCTGGGTGACGTCGACGGTCTGGAAGTTCGCGGCGACCGACTCGGTCGTCGCCTGCACCGCGGTGTTGCCGAGCGTCGCCGGCGTCTGGCTGGTCTGGATGCGCGTCGTGTACGCGGTGTACTGGCCGGGCGAGCCGTCGGGCTGGGTCGCGAGCTGCGCGAGCACGAACGACACGCCGACCGCGCCGTCGGTGAGCGTGCCGGTGCGGTCGAGCGGCTTGCCGTTGCCATCGGTCAGCGTGAACGCGACGTGCGCGCCCTGGGTGTCGAACGTCAGGCCGGTCACCGCGATCTTGACCTGGTCGGCGGTCAGCCACGGCGCGGGCTCGGGCGTGCCGGCCGACCCCTGGTCGCCTTGCGAGCCTTGCGAGCCGGTCGCGCCGTCCGGACCGGGCGGGCCTTCGGGGCCGGCGGGGCCTGCGGGGCCTTCACAAGCGGCAAGAGCGAGCAGGCTGACCAGCGCAATACGCATGGCCTTTCCACTACTCACGACGCGTGCCAGCTTCTCCCCGTACGATCCGGCTGGTAGGCCGCGCCAAGCCCGCACGCTTTGCGTCGCGTTGCGCCGGGTCGTGCAGAGGCTGCGCGGAGGCTCGTGGTAAAGAACGTTCGGCGTGGCGGCCCGCTACCTGATCGGCATCGACCTCGGCACGACCAACTCGGCGGTCGCGTACGTGGACACCCGCGCGGCGGACCCGCGCGTGCGCGTGTTCGAGGTGTCACAGCTGATCGCGCCGGGCGACGTCGCGCCGCGCCGGCAGCTGCCGAGCTTCGTGTACATGGCCGGCGAGATCGATCTCGCGCCCCACGAGACCGCGCTGCCGTGGGATCCGAAGCGGCGGATCGTGGTCGGCGAGCTCGCGCGCAACCAGGGCGCGCGGATGGCGTCGCGGATGATCGCGTCGGCGAAGTCGTGGCTGTGCCATCCCGGCGTCGATCGCCAGGCGGCGATCCTGCCGTGGGGCGAGGGCGACGGGCCGAAGCTGTCGCCGGTCGCCGCGCAGGCGCAGATCCTCGCGCACGTCCGCCAGGCGTGGGACTACACGCACCCCGACGACGCGTTCGTCGACCAGGAGGTGCTCGTCACGGTGCCGGCGAGCTTCGACGAGGCGGCGCGCGAGCTGACGCTGCAGGCCGCGACGCAGGCGGGCTATCCGCCGATCGTGCTGCTCGAGGAGCCGCAGGCGGCGTTCTACGCATGGATCGACTCGCGCGCGACCGACAAGCTAGCGGCGCCAGGAGATCGAAAGCTGCGCGCCGAAGGCGCGGTCGCGAGACCGCTGCAAGCGGGCGAGCGCGTGCTCGTGTTCGACGTCGGCGGCGGCACGACCGACTTCACGTTGATCGAAGTGGACCCCAGCGGCGACGGCTTCACGCGCACCGCGGTCGGCGATCACCTGCTGCTCGGCGGCGACAACCTCGACCTCACGCTCGCGAAGCTCGTCGAGCAGCGGCTCGTCGCGAAGACCCACAAGAAGCTCGACGCGCTGCAGTGGCACGCGCTCGTCCACGCGTGCCGGCTCGCGAAGGAGACGCTGCTCGGCGACGCGCCGCCGGACAGCGCCCCGATCGTCGTGCAGAGCCGCGGCGCGAAGCTGATCGGCGGCACGCTGCGCGACGAGATCACGCGCGGCGAGCTCGATCAGGTGCTGTTCGACGGGTTCTTCCCGGTGGTCGCGGCGGACGCGCAGCTGTCGCGCGCGCGTGGCGGCCTCCAGGAGTTCGGGCTGCCGTACGCGGCCGATCCGGCGGTGACCCGCCACCTCGCGGTGTTCCTGCAGCGCCACGGGGTCGCGCGCGTCGACGCGGTGCTGTTCAACGGCGGCGCGATGACCCCGGCGTCGCTGCGCGCGCGCGTGCTCGCGCAGATCGGCGCGTGGCAGGGCACGCCGCCGCGCGAGCTGCACGCGCGGATGCCCGAGATGGCGGTCGCGCAGGGCGCCGCGTACTACGGGCTCGTCCGCCGCGGGCTCGCGACGCGTATCAAGGGCGGCACGCCGCGCGCGTTCTACATCGGCGTCGAGACCGGCGGCGCGGAGCGGATGGCCGTGTGCCTCGCGCCGGCGGGCCTCGAGGACGGCGCGCG
>JBLMXA010000724.1:0-13362 GCA_050257515.1 Acidobacteriota bacterium
CGACCGCACGCTCGCCGACGAGGTCGCGCGGCGCGCGAGGTTCGGCTCGCCGCTGATGCGCGCGGCATCGGAGTACATCGTCCAGCGCGGCAGCGGGCTCACGATGATCGCGGGCTATCCGTGGTTTGCCGACTGGGGGCGCGACACGTTCGTGTCGCTGCGCGGCCTGTGCCTCGCGACGGCGCGCCGCGACGTCGCGCAGGGCATCCTGCTCGAGTGGGCGAGCGCGGTGTCCGAGGGCATGCTGCCGAACCGGTACGGCGAGCACGACGCGACGCCGGAGTACAACTCCGTCGACGCCGCGCTGTGGTTCGTGATCGCCGCCGATGCGTTCCTCGGCCACGGCACGGGAGTGCCGTCGCCGAGGATCCATGACACGGGGGCCGGCGACGTCCGCGACGACGACCGCCGCGCGATCGAGCGCGCGATCGAGGACGTCGTCGCCGGCTACTCGCGCGGCACGCGCCATCGCATCCACGTCGACGGCGACGGCCTGCTCGCCGCCGGCGAGCCCGGCATCCAGCTGACGTGGATGGACGCGAAGGTGGGCGGCGACGTGATCACGCCGCGCACCGGCAAGCCGGTCGAGGTCCAGGCGCTGTGGCTCAACGCGCTCGCGATCGCCGGGCGCAAGCAACCTCGCTGGCGCGATCGGTTCGAGCAGGCGCGCGCGAGCTTCTCGCAGCGGTTCTGGAACGAGGCCGCGCGCCAGCTCTACGACGTGATCGACTGCGATCACGTCGCCGGCACGGTCGACGCGACGTGCCGCCCGAACCAGCTGCTCGCGATCGGCGGGCTCCCGCTGCAGCTGCTCGACGGCGCGCGCGCGCGGGCGGTCGTCGACACCGTCGAGGCGGTGCTGTGGACGCCGGCGGGCCCGCGCTCGCTCGCGCCCGACGATCCGCGCTACCGCGGGCGCTACATCGGCGGCCCCGAGCACCGCGATCGCAGCTACCACAACGGCCCGGTGTGGCCGTGGCTCGCGGGGCCGTTCGTCGAGGCGTGGGTGCGCGTGCGCGGCGCCACCGCGGAGGTCAAGCGCGAGGCGCGGCGGCGCTTCCTCGACCCGCTGCTCGCGCGCCTCGAGCTCGCCGGGTTCGGCCACCTGTCGGAGATCTGCGACGGCGATCCGCCGCACCGGCCCGTCGGCTGTCCGTTCCAGGCGTGGTCGGTCGCCGAGGCGCTGCGCCTCGAGCGCGTCGTGCTCGCCGAGCCGACCACGTAACGACTCCGCGCTACCGCGCCCTACATTTCCGCAGAGGCGGGACGGGACGAGGGTGTGCCAGGAAGTCGCAAGCACGGCGCAAGCGCCCGATGACAGGACCTTCGCTGTGAATCTGAAACCGAGACGCACACAGCAGCACCCCGATGTGGGTGTCGGTGGTGTAGCGCACCTACAGAGAACGACTCCGAGCGCGTGCAAGCTGGTAATGACGATCTGCGGCGATCGCCCGTCGTCGTGCGATCGAGATTCACCCGCGTGCATGCGCGTGTTGTGCAACGAGCGGTGGCACTGCCCGTGAAATTGCTCGCGCGCGATGAAGTCATTTGTCGCCGCGCTACTCGTCATGTCCGCCTGCGTTGCCGATGCTCCGATCGACAACCACGCGGACGTCACCTTCACCGACTCCGTCCACGCGATGCCGTACGGCGCCGATAGCGGCAAGCATCCGCTGACCGCGCCCTCCGGCGCTCACCTCACGTACTACGGCGGCAAGGTGATCCAGAACGTCAAGGTCGTCGAGGTGCTGTACGGCAGCGGCACGTACATCCCGCAGCTGACGTCGACGACCGGCACGACGATGGCGTCGTTCTACACGCAGGGCGTGACCAGCGGCGTGTGGGACTGGCTGACCGAGTACAACTCGAGCTCGCCGGCCCAGACGATCGGCCGCGGCACGTTCGGCGGCTCCAAGCAGATCACGCCGGCGTCGTCGCGCGACGGCACGACGATCAGCGACGCGAACATCCAGGCCGAGCTCGCGGCGCAGATCCAGGCGAACAACCTGATCGCGCCGACCGACAACGTCATCTACATGATCCATTTCCCCAAGGGGAAGAACATCACCGACCCGAGCGGCTCCGGATCGTGCGTGTCGGGCGGCTTCTGCGCTTACCACGGCACGATGAAGATCGGCTCGCAGAACGTCTACTACGGCGTGCTGCCCGACATGACCGGCGGCTGCGCGACCGGCTGCGGCTCGAGCCCGTCGACGTTCAACAACCAGACGTCGGTCGCGTCGCACGAGCTGATCGAGGCGGTCACCGATGCCGAGGTCGGCCTCGCGACCACGCTCGGCCCGCCGCTCGCCTGGTACGACAACACGAACGGCGAGATCGGCGACATCTGCAACGGCCAGCAGGGCACGTTCGTCGGCGGCGACGGCGTGACCTACACGATCCAGCAGGAGTTCTCGAACCAGGCCAGCGACTGCATCACGACGCGCTCGACCACGACGAACCCCGACTTCTCGGTCGCGGTGTCGCCCTCGAGCGCGACGGTGACGCAGGGCTCCTCGACCTCGTTCACGGTGACCACGACGGCGATCGCGGGCAGCACCCAGACCGTGGCGCTGTCCGTCTCGGGCCTGCCGAGCGGCGTCACCGGCTCGTTCTCGCCGTCGTCGGTCACCGCGGGCGGTAGCTCGACGCTGACGGTCACCGCGAGCTCGACCGCGACCGGCTCGTCGACGTTCACCGTGACCGGCACCTCGGGCGCGACGACCCACACCGCGAGCGCGATGCTGTCGGTCGGCACGTCGGGCGGCGGCGGCGGCACGCTGTCGAACGGCGTGCCGGTGACGAACCTGTCGGGCGCGAAGGGCTCGCAGCAAGCGTTCTCGATCGTCGTGCCGGCGGGCCAGTCGACGCTGACCGTGTCGATCGCGGGCGGCTCCGGCGACGCCGACCTCTACGTCAAGGCGAGCTCCGCGCCGACGCTGTCGAGCTACGACTGCCGGCCGTACCTGTACGGCAACAACGAGACGTGCACGTTCTCGAGCCCGACGGCGACGACGTACTACATCATGCTCAACGGCTACGCCGCGTACTCCGGGGTCACGCTGACCGCGACGTACGGCGCCGACACGACGACCGCGCTGTCGAACAACGTGCCCGTGAGCAACCTCTCGGGCGCGACCGGCAGCCAGCAGTACTGGAAGATCACGGTGCCCGCCGGCCAGACCAGCCTCGTCGTGCAGATCAGCAGCGGCAGCGGCGACGCCGATCTCTACGTGCGCAAGGGCAGCAAGCCGACGACGTCGACCTACGACTGCCGGCCGTACCTCTACGGCAACAACGAGAAGTGCACGTTCACGAACCCGGTCGCGACCGACTACTACGTCATGCTGCGAGGCTACGCGGCGTACACCGGCGTCAGCCTCGTCGCGCACTATCCGTAGGTCACGATGCCGCGCGACGCGCGAAGTGGTTCGCGACGTCGGCGAGATCGTGCGCGAGCTTGGACCGGCGCTTGTTGCGGATGTACGAATCGCTGACGAACCAGCCGGGCACGCCGACGACGTCCAGGTAGAGATCGGCCGTCACGCGCGTGTGCCGGCCGCCGTCGATCGGCTCGAGCCGGTAATCGCCGTGCGCGCGGCCGCCCGGCGGGCCCTCGACGCCGGTGAACCGGATCTCGCGGTCGGGCACGTTGTCGAACACGACGGTGACGTCCGAGCCGATCGCGCGCGAGTGGAACGCGACGCGCGCGTCGCGCGGGCCTCCGCGCTCGACCTTCACGGAGGACACGTCCGAGAGAATCGCAGGCCAGCGCGCGTAGTCGGTGACAAGCGCGTAGACCTCGGCCGGCGGCGCATCGACCGTCACCACGCCCTCGGTGATGTGGCCGGGCTTCTCGACGAGCGGTACCGGCTCGGCGTCGGCGGCCGTCGCGAGCATGCCGAGTACGATCCCTGCGAGGCCGGCGTAGACAGTCATCGAAGTCATGATCGAACTCGAAGCAACCCGCTTGCCAGTGGTCGCGATCGTCGCATCGACCTACGGCGAGGCCGCGGCGATCGACTTCTTCGGTCGCGATCGGGGCCTGCCGCCGGCGCCGAGCGGTCACGACCAGTGGAGCGCGCGATCACCTGTCTCGCGAGCACGAGCTGGCGACCCAGCTCGACGCTCCGCTCGCGATGCCGTGGCAGGCGCACCTGCCGATCCTGGTGTGTCGCGGTCTGACCTGGAACCCCACGGGCGAGGTGCTAGTGTCCCGCCACCATGTTGCATCGCGCGCTCGCCCCACTCGCGTTCGCGGCCGCCGCCTGCTCCGCCCAGAGCAAGGCGCCTGCGCCGGCCGCGCCGACTCCCACGACTGCGACTCCAGCCTCCCCGGGCTCCGCCTCGCCGAACGCCGCCACGATGCCGGCGCCGCCACCCGCCGGGCCGCCTGCGGTGAAGGTGACGCTCGCCGAGGTCGGGCTCGAGCCGGCGTCGCTCGATCGCACCGCCGATCCTTGCGTCGACTTCTACCAGTTCGCGTGCGGCGGCTGGCTGCAGGCGAACCAGATCCCGCCCGACCGCGCGCGATGGGCGCGGTTCAGCGAGCTCGACGAGAAGAACAACGCCGCGGTGCGCACGCTGCTCGAGGACGACGCGAAGGGCATCGGCGTCGACGCGATCGGCAAGAAGCTCGGCGACTACTACGCGTCGTGCATGGACACCGCCGCGATCGACAAGGCGGGCACGACCGGGATCAAGCCGATGCTCGACAAGATCAACAAGGTCAGGGACGCGCGGTCGTGGCAGGCGGCGCTCGACGCGCTGCACGAGGTCGGCATCAACGTGATGTGGAGCATCGGCTCCGGCGCCGACCTCAAGGACTCGATGATGACGGTCACCGAGCTCGACAGCGGCGGGCTCGGGCTCCCCGATCGCGACTACTACGTCAAGCCCGAGTTCAAGGACAAGGTCGAGGCCTACCGCGCGCACGTCGCGAAGATGCTCGTGCTCGCCGGCAAGGTGAAGGACGGCAAGCCCGCCGAGACCGCCGCGGGCGACGTGCTCGCGATCGAGACCGAGCTCGCGAAGGTGACGAAGACCGGCGTCGAGAAACGCGATCCGGCCGCCGCGTACAACCCGACCGACGACAAGGGCCTCGCGAAGCAGGTGAAGTCGTTCGACTGGAAGACGTACTGGAAGGCGCTCGGCTTCACGCCGAGCAAGAAGCTCGTCATCGGCACGCCGAAGTTCTTCGCGGCGATCGACGGGTTGCGCGCGAAGTTCAAGCCGGCGCAGTGGCAGAGCTACTTCACGTACCACCTCGTCGAGGAGGCCTCGTTCGCGCTGCCGAAGGCGTTCGACGACGAGTCGTTCGAGCTCAAGAAGGCGCTGACGGGACAGCCGCAGCAGGCCGAGCGCTACAAGCGCTGCATCGAATCCGCCGAGAGCGCGCTCGGCGAGCTGCTCGGCCAGCAGTACGTCGCGAAGTACTTCCCCGCGCAGGCGAAGCAGACCGCGACGCAGCTCGTCGAGGCGCTGCTGCAGGCGCTGGGCGAGGACCTGTCGTCGCTCGACTGGATGTCCGACGCGACGAAGGCGCTCGCGCAGCAGAAGCGCGCGAAGATCGTCCGCATGATCGGCTACCCCGACAAGTGGCGGACCTACGACTTCGACGTCAAGCGCGACACGTTCGCGGCGAACGAGCTGCGCGCGTCGGCGTTCGAGCAGCACCGCCAGCTCGCGAAGTCGGGCAAGCCCGTCGACCGCAGCGAGTGGCAGATGAACGCGTACACGGTGAACGCGTACTACGAGCCGACCGCGAACAACACCGCGCTGCCGGCGGGCATCCTGCAGCCGCCGTTCTTTGGCCAGGACCGCTCGGTCGCGGCGAACCTCGGCGGCATCGGCATGGTGATCGGCCACGAGCTGACGCACGGCTTCGACGATCAGGGCGCGCAGTTCGACGCGGACGGCAACCTCAAGAACTGGTGGACGCCCGAGGACAAGCAGAAGTTCGACGCGAAGACGACGTGCGTCGCCGACCAGTACTCGACGTTCGAGGCGCTGCCGAAGCAGTTCGTCAACGGCAAGCTGACGCTCGGCGAGGACATCGCCGATCTCGGCGGCGTCAAGCTCGCGTTCAAGGCCTACCGTTCGCTGCGCGCCGGCGCGCCGAAGCAGTACGTCGCCGATGGCTTCACCGAGGACCAGCAGTTCTTCATCGCGGTCGGCCAGGCGTGGTGCGACAAGGATCGGCCCGAGGAGATCCAGCGGCGGCTCACCGTCGATCCGCACGCACCGCCGAAGTTCCGCGTGTACGGCGCGCTGCGCAACCTGCCCGAGTTCGCGAAGGCGTTCTCGTGCGCGGCAGGCACGCCGATGGCGCCGGCGAAGACGTGCGCGGTCTGGTAGCGCTCGCCGCGCTCGCCGCCTGCCAGCAGCCGGGCTCCGGCTCGTACTTCGCGCGTCCCGGCCACTTCGCGCACACCGCGCCGACGCCGGAGCTCGTCGCGACCTGCCGGCAGCAGCTCGCGAAGGTGAAGGCCGACGTCGACGGGCTGCTCGCGGTGCACGGCGTGCGCGACGCGACGAACACGCTCGATGCGTACAACGACATCGAGCGCCAGCTCGACAACGCCGGCGACTGGGCGTCGCTGCTCTCCGAGGTCGCCCCCGACGCGAACGTGCGCGACGCCGCCCGCGCGTGCAGCCGCGAGGTCGAGCGCACGTGGAGCGAGCTGTGGCTCGACCGCCGCGTCTACGACGCGATCCGCAGCGTCGACATCAGCCTCGCCGACGCCGAGACGAAGCGGTTCGTCGCGAGCGTGCTGCGCGACATGAAGCGCAGCGGCGTCGAGCTCGACGACCAGGGCAGGGCGCGGATCGCCGAGATCGACGGCCAGCTCGCGAAGCTGTCCCAGCAGTTCCAGCGGAACGTCGACAACGACGTGCGCTCGATCTCGATCACCGACCCGTCGCGGCTCGCCGGGATGCCGCGGGACTGGATCGCCGCGCACGCCCCCGACGCGTCGGGTGCGATCCGCGTCACCACCGACTATCCCGACTACATCCCGTTCATGACCTACGCGGACGACGACGAGCTGCGCAAGCAGCTCTACGTCGCGTTCCGCAGCCGCGGTGACGCGCACAACGAGCAGATCCTGCACGACGTGCTCGCGCTGCGCGCCGAGAAGGCGCGGCTGCTCGGGTTCGCGGACTGGGTCGAGTACGAGAGCGACGACAAGATGCTGCGCGGCGGCAAGGCGATCGCCGAGATGCTCGATCGCGTGCAGCAGGCCGCCGCGGCGCGCGCGAAGCGGGACTATGCCGAGCTGCTCGCGCAGCTGAGGAAGCAGGATCCGGAGGCGGCCGCGGTCGGAGAGTGGCAGGAGGCGTGGCTCGAGAACCAGGTCAAGCGCGACCGCTACGGCGTCGATGCCGCCGAGGTCCGCAAGTACCTGCCGTACGACCGCGTGCTCGCGGAGCTGCTCGAGCTGACGTCGACGATCTACGACCTGCAGTACGTGCCGGTGACCGACGCGCGCGCGTGGCACCCCGACGTCCAGGTGTTCGACGTCATGCGCGAGGGCGACAAGCTCGGCCGCATCTTCCTCGACATGCACCCGCGCGCCGGCAAGTACAAGCACGCGGCGGAGTTCGGCATCACCGAGGGCGTCAAGGGCGTGCAGCTGCCCGAGGCGGCGCTCGTGTGCAACCTGAGCTCGACGTTCGTCGATCACCGCGAGCTCGTCACGACGCTGCACGAATTCGGCCACCTCATGCACGCGATCCTCGGCGGCCAGCACCACTTCGTGCGGCAGAGCGGCATCCAGACCGAGCGCGACTTCGTCGAGGCGCCGTCGGAGATGTTCGAGGAGTGGGCGTGGAGCTACGACGTGCTGGCGCGCTTCGGCATCCCCGAGCAGCTCGTCGAGCGGATGCGGCGCGCCGAGCACTTCGGGAAGGCCACGTGGGTGCAGGGCCAGCTCGTCTACGCCGCGGTCGCGCTGCGCTACCACCAGGACGATCCGAGCAAGCTCGATCAGGTCGCGGTGTTCAAGCAGATCCAGAAGCAGTACACGCCGTTCACGCTCGTCGCCGGCACGAAGCCGCAGGCGGCGTTCGGGCACCTCATCGAGTACTCGTCGATGTACTACACGTACCTGTGGTCGCTCGTGATCGCGCGCGACCTGCTGACGCCGTTCGCCCAGCGGGGGTTGCTCGCGACCGACGTCACGTTCGCGTTTCGCGACAAGGTGCTCGCGCCGGGCGGCACGAAGCCCGCGGCGGAGCTGGTCAAGGACTTCCTCGGCCGGCCGTTCAACTACGGCGCGTTCGAGCGCTGGCTGGCCAGCGCGCCACCTCAGTACTGATAGCCGAGCAGGAACGAGATGCCGAGCACCTTGTCGGTCGCGCCGTCGGCGGCGTTGAAGTTGCCCGGGTTCGCGTTCTGCGACAGCGTCCAGTCGTAGTGGAGGTCCGAGCCCTCGACGCGGCCGACGAAGCTGCCGCCGCGCACCGCGATGCCGACCGCGCCGCGGAAGCCGGTCGCCGACGAGCTCTGGAACCGCGTGCCCAGCTGCCCGCCGTCCTGCACCGCGCGCGTCTCGACCGCGACGTACGGCTCGATCGCGCCGAGCAGCAGCGAGCCACGCGCGCCGAGCCGGATCGACTGGTAGTCGCAGTCCGGCAGCTTCATGACGCCGCCGATGTCGCCGTTGAAGCGCAGCTGGTCCTGCACGTAGCCGCCGCCGACCTCGAGCGAGGCGGCGTTGCCGAGCTTCCACGTCTGGTGCAGGCTCGCCTCGAACGACATCCAGTACGTCGTCGCGATCGGCTGCTTCATCGAGTCGAGCACGTCCTGCTTGTTGAGCGGCAGCTCGAGGCGGACGAACACCGACAGCCCGCGCAGGTGATCCCAGCCGGCGAGCACGCTCGGCCACACCTCGACCTCCGGGCCGGCGATCACCTGGCCGTCCTCGCTCTCGGGCGCGAGCGGGCCGACCGTCGGGTTGGTGTACGAGAATCGCCGGAACCCGATGTCGGCGATCACGTCGCCGGAGATGAACTTCGCGTGCTCGCGCGACGGCGCCTTCGTCGAGATCGAGGTCGTGGTGGTGGTGGTCGTCGTCGTCGTGTCGTCGGGCTTCACCCCGTCGCTCGACGCGGTCGTGGTCGCCGCGGCGGGCGCGTCGACCTTGACCGGGACCTCCGTGCCGATGTCGACGTTGACGATCTCCTCGTGCAGCGTCTTGCCGGCGAGCGCGACGACGACGTGGTGCCCGCCTGGCTCGATCTCGACGCGGGTCGGACCGCTGCCGCCGACCTTGCCGTGGTCGACGTCGTCGATCGTCACCGTCGCGCCCTTCGCGGCCGCCGGCGCGTCGATCACGATCGTGCCGACCGCGGGATCGAGCTTGTAGTGGAAGATCAGCGGCTTCTTCGGCCGCTTCGGGACGTCGATCTGATCGATCTTCGGCGCGTAGTTCTGGAGCTGGACGATCAGCAGCACGCCGCCGATCGGCGCGTCGAACGAGCACGGCGTCTTGTCGCACACCGAGCCAGTCTCGACGTCGTTGACGTAGACGTGCGCGCCCGCGGGCTCGGTCTCCACCATGACCTTGTGGCTACCGCCGGCGTGTGCCGCGGCCGTGAACGCCACGACAAACGCGGCGGCGAGGTGCAGGCCCCGGCGCATCGCGTAATGATAACCCGTGGCCGTGCCCCGAGCACATTCCGGGACCGTCGACGTGATGCGGCTGACAGTCCTGCTGGCCTGCACCGCGCTGGCGACGACCCGCGTCGGGCTCGTCGTGCACGAGCTGGTCGGCCATGGCGGCACCGCGCTGGCTGTCGGCGCGCAGATAGATGATGTCAGGCTGTTCTGGTTCGCCGGCGGCTGGATCCACTACCACGACGTCCCCAGCACGGGCGCGGCGGTCGCGATCGCGCTCGGCGGCATCGCGGTCGAGCTGGCCTGCGGGCTGGGCCTGTGGCTCGCGGCACGCGGCGACACGTTCGCGCGGCGCGTGGTGCGCGCGATCGGGGCGGCGCTCGCCGTCCACGCCGGCTGGTACCTCGCGACCGGGACGTGGCACGGCTACGGCGACGGCGCGCTGCTCTATCACGTGCTCGGCGCCTGGCGGTGGCCGGTCGCGATCGCGGCGGGGCTCGTCACCTGCGGCGCGGCGTTCGCCGGCGCGCGCGTCGTGCTCGGCGCGCTGGCGATGACGCTGCCGGGCAGCCGGCGCGCGCGGATCGCCGGCACCGCGCTCGCGCTGGTGCTCGCGGGCGGCATCCACGGCGCGCTGCTCGCCGGCGAGCTCGCGCTGCGCCGCGACACGCGCTACGCGCAGGTGATGCAGCCCGAGCGCGCGCGCGTGGTCGAGCGCGAGGTCGCGCAGTGGGATGCCGAGCATGCGCACGCGGCGCCCGACGAGCGGCGTGCGGTTGTCGAGCGGATCGAGAGCGAGCACCGGGCGTTTCCGTTCGGGTGGCTGCTCGGCTTCGCGACGCTCGCCGCGATCGTCGCCGGCGCGTGGCGCGCACTCCCGGCGGCCGAGCACGCGATCTCGCGGCGCTCGCTCGTCGTGGCAGCGGCGTGCGCAGCGGGTGCCACGGCCATCGTGATCGCGATCGGCGCGCTGTAGACTCGCGTCATGGAACGAAGTGTCAAGGAGCTGCTCGGTGGCGGGCTGAGGCCCAACGATCCGCGGCGGTTCCTGATCGAAGCGATGGTCGGCGCGATGCACGCCGACGGCATCGCCGATCCGCGCGAGCAGGCTGCGGTGCAGCAGCAGATCTCGCATCATCCGCTGTTCGCGGGCCTCGGCGCGAATGCCGCGAACACGCTCGTCGAGCTGTCGAACGACGCGATCAAGTTCGCCGGCAGCGCGGTCGCGCGCGCACCGGCGATCGCGAAGGGCCTGCCGGCGCGCATCCACCGGCTCGCCGCGTACGGCATGGCCGCCGAGGTCGCGGTCGCCGACGAGCAGCTCGTCGAGGGCGAGCTCGCGTTCCTCGAGGCGCTGCGCATCGCGCTCAGGATCTCGACGTACGAGGCCGAGCACGTCGTCGCCGCCGCGCGCGCGGGGCAGCTCACCGCCTACCTCGACGATCGCTACCTGCGCGTGAAGTCGATGGTGTCGGTCGCCGCCGAGGTGTTCGCGCTGCGCGCGCTCGCCCACGCCCAGGCGACCGACGACCACCGCCACAAGGTCCGCGAGTTCTTCGCCGCGATCCCGGATCTCGCGCTGCAGCCCGACGAGCTCGAGGCCGAGCTCTACCGGGCGTTTCGCCGGCCGCGCGCGCCGGACGCGCAGGTCTACGGCGAGCTGTCGCGCGTCGCGCAGTCGCTGCCCGATCCGGTCGATCGTTACTGGATGGTCGTCTACACGCTCGTCGCCGAGCAGCCGGCGACGGTGCCGAGCTGGCGCGTGATCCCGTTCATGGGCGTGATGCAAGCGGCGTTTCGGATCACCGACACGGACATGGAGCTCGCGGTCATCGATGCCTTGACATTTCCGGCCGCAATGCCTCGTCCCGGCTAGCGCGCTGGAACGCGCGCGCATCCCGTTGTCAACGGCGACGAGTGGCGTTCGTTGTCGCGCGCGGTCGTGCGATTCGTCGACTGGTTTTTTCCGCGCCGCATGCATAATGAAACGACTCGCCATGACGTCTGGAACCATCGAGCTCGTCGAACGCATCCGCCACCGCCTCTCGGGACAGGACCATCCGATGCGAATCGCCGGACCGGTCGCCGAGTCCGCGATCGCCTCCGCCGAGCAGGCGCTCGACGTCACGTTCCCGCCCTCGTACCGCGAGTTCCTGCGCACGTGGGGCGGCATCGCGCTGCCCACGCACCTCGGCATCGTCCACGACTTCGTCGGCGTCGCGCCGACCGATGCCGACGGCGACGTCGTCGCGCGCACCCTGCGCGCGCGCGAGGAGCGCAAGCTCGGCGAGCACCTCGTCATCGTCGGCATGGGCGCGCAGTACCAGGAATGGTTTTGCCTCGACATGAGCCGGCCGCAGAGCAACGGCGAGTACCCGGTGTTTCTGTACGACGCGAGGGACAACGCGCTCGACCAGCAGTTCTATGATGACTTCGGGCAGATGCTCGAGGAGGTCATGGGGTTCGTGGCTGACTCGCTGGACCAGCCACTGGACTGACCCAGAGAATAGGGAATAGGCAACCGAGAACCGAGAGGTCTGAAGTTCCGGAAATTCAGACCTCTCGGTTCTCGGTTGCGTATTGCCTATTGAGCCAGCCAACGTCAGAGCCGACGCGTAGCGTGGCCCATCATGAAGGGCGACAACATCGCGATCCGGCTGCGCACGTTCGCAGCAGCGGTCGTTCGGCTCTGCCGTGCGCTTCCCGACGATCACACCGCCAAGCACATCGCGCGGCAGCTCGTGCGGTGCGCTACCGGCGGCGGTGCGAATTACGAGGAGGCCCGCGGCGCCGAAAGTCGTGCGGACTTCATTCACAAAGTTGGTGTGGCGAACAAGGAGGTCCGGGAGGCGGTTTACTGGTTGTCTCTGCTCAAGCAAGGCGAGATCGTGAACGCGAGCGACATCGCAGGACTGCTCGCCGAAGCCGACGAGCTGATCGCGATCCTGACGAGCTCGATCAGGACCGCAAAGCAAAGAGACGCGGAGGCGCGCGCGCACTAACAACGCGAACCTGCGGCAATTCGTCCGCCTCAGCGGATGGATTTCCGGCGGCTGGGAAATTCTCCCTGCGGTATAAACCCGCGCATGGCTTTCTCGCTCGACAAGCAAGGCATCTCCGTCTCCGAAATTCATCGCAACGCGACCCCCGCGTTTCTCTACGAGGCGGCGCTCAAGTTCGAGAAGGGCACCGCGATCTCGTCGACCGGAGCGATGATCGCCTACTCGGGCAAGAAGACCGGGCGCAGCCCGACCGACAAGCGCATCGTCGACGAGCCCGAGGTTCGCGACGACGTGTGGTGGGGCAGCGTCAACATCAAGCTCGATCCGCAGAGCTTCGTGATCAACCGCGAGCGCGCGATCGACTACCTGAACACGCGCGACCGCCTGTACGTCGTCGACGGCTACGCCGGCTGGGACCCGAAGTTCCAGCTCAAGATCCGCGTCGTGTGCGCGCGCGCGTACCACGCGCTGTTCATGCACAACATGCTGATCCGGCCGACCGAGCAGCAGCTGCAGTCGTTCGGCGAGCCCGACTACGTCATCTACAACGCCGGCGGATTCCCCGCGAACCGGCACACGGCGGGCATGACGTCGTCGACGTCGATCGACCTGTCGTTCAACCGCCGCGAGTTCGTCATCCTCGGTAGCGAGTACGCCGGCGAGATGAAGAAGGGCGTGTTCACGATCATGAACTACCTGATGCCGAAGCAGGGCGTGCTGTCGATGCACTGCTCCGCGACG
>JBLMXA010000725.1:0-3603 GCA_050257515.1 Acidobacteriota bacterium
CGGCCGGCCGCAGGAACGGGTTCCAGATGTCGCCGAGCAGTACGGCGCGTGTGGTCCCGCTGCGGTTCCATGCCTCGTGCTCGAACGTGTCGTCGAACGCGAAGCACTTGCCGCGTTCCCAGTGCTGCTCGAGCACGCCCGGCAGGTGCAGCGCGCAGCCGTCGGGGATCTCGAGCCCGAGGTGCAGCACTGCGCGCGTGTTCGTCACGCCGCGGTGCGGGAGGATGTGCGCGCCCGGGCGCATGATCGAGAAGCACCACTCCGGGCCGTGGTCGCGTACGTGGTCGAGCGGTAGCTTCGCGAGCACGGAGGACGTGTGCGGGCACGCCGCGTGGTGCGCCTCGAGCTTGTCGCCCTCGTCGTAGAAGAAGTAGGCGTCCCACGCTCCGTTCGTCAGCTCGCCGCGCCGCTCCTCGGGGACATCGTAGTGGAACGGCTGGACCTCGCGGCCGTCGCGGACGCGGACGAGCTCCTCGAGGATCGCGTCGGTCTCGGCCTCGTACCAGTCGGCGAACGGCAGCGCCTCGCGCGGGAACACCGGCGCGACCGGCAGGTCGGGGAAGTAGAGGAACGTCGGCCGCTGGCGAGGGTCGGCGTGCACGGTCGGCTCGAGGCCGAGCCACATCGCCAGGCACTTCGCGACGCGCGCGAGCTCGTCCTTGCCGTAGCGCGCCGCCTGCGTGTCGAGCCACTCCTGGAACAGCTCGATGCGGCCGCGATGCGCGAAGTCCATCGCGTGCAGCACGAGCGCGTGCAGCCACGCCGGGGTGGAATTCTCGTCGTACCAGAAGCCGCGCAGCTGCGCGGTCTTGATCGCGCGCGTGTAGCCGATCACCGCGCCCGCGCGATCGCCGCGCTTCTCGACGAGGTGCGCGAGGTGCAGCATGCTCGTGAACGCGAAGCCGTGGTCGCGCACGATCGCGGCGAGCTTGGCCTCGGCGCCGCCGCGCGCCAGCACTCGGTGGTGTGCCTCGGCGAGCTGGTGGTGCGCGGCGACATCGGCCGGGCGCTTGCGAATCGCGAGCTCGAGCCGGCGGATGTCCGCGGCGGGGTCCTGGGGGGGCACGGCGCGAGCTTATGTGAGTCGGCCGGCTGGCGAAAACGTTGAGGGCTTTTCGGGGATTTTCCGAGAAATTCTTTGTAGAAAAAAGTACTTGGACCTCCGGGGGGGAATGTGTACAAGCGCTGCCATGCCACATCGGCGTCCTCACGCAGATTCGCCTGTGCCTGCCCAGGCGACGCGCCTCTTGTTCGTCGATGACGATCAGATGCTGCTGCATGCGGTTCAGCGCGGTCTGAGGAACCACAAGGATCTGGAGATCTCGGTCGCGACGAACGCGATCGACGCGATGCTCGCGCTCGGTCAGTCGCGTCCCGATCTCGTCCTCATGGACGTGTACATGCCGGGGCTCGACGGCATCGAGGCGTGCCGCCGGATCAAGTCGAACCCCGACACCGCGTCGCTGCGGATCATCCTGACCAGCGCGACGATGACGCCGGATCTCCAGGAGGCGGCGCTCGCGGCAGGTGCCGAGCAGGCGATCGAGAAGCCGACCGACCTCAAGACCCTGATCGCGCTGACCCGGCCGGCGAGGGTCGCGGCCCGCGCCGCCGAGCCCCCGCGCGCTCCGCTGACCGTTCGCGGTGCCGACCTGCTGGTCGAGATGCTGGCCGACGCCGGCGTCGAGGTCGTGTTCGGGCTGCCCGGCGGCGCGATCTCGCCGGTGCACGACGCGCTGCTCGACAGCTCGATCCGCTGCGTGACCACGCGTCACGAGTCGGGGGCGATGTTCGCCGCTGCCGGCTACGCGCACGCGACCGGCAAGCTCGGCGTCGTGGCGGTGACCTCGGGTCCCGGCGCGCTCAACGCGATGACCGGCCTCGCGTCGGCGTGGTGCGACGGGCTGCCGCTGCTGCTGCTGGTCGGCGAGGTCCCGCGGCCCGCGCACGGCAAGGGCGTGCTGCAGGATGGCTCCTCGCACGGCCTGCAGATCGTCGAGATGGCACGCCACGTCACGAAGCTCGCCGCCGAGGTGCCGCGGCCGAGCACGCTGCCGCACCTGCTCCGCCGCGCGATCGCGACCGCGCTGTCGGGCCGCCGCGGCCCGGTGCTGCTGACGCTGCCGCTCGACGTGACGACGGCGCAGGTGTGCCCGCCGCGCGTCGGTGGCGCGGTGACCGTCGGCCAGACGCTCGCGCCGCTCGTCGTCGACGAGATCGCCGAGCTCGTCACGGGCGCGAGCCGGCCGCTGATCATCGCCGGCAGCGGCGTGCGCGGCAACGGCGCACCCGAGCGCCTGCGCGTCGTCGCGGAGCGCCTCGGCTGTCCCGTCGTGACGACGCCGAAGGGCAAGGGCGTGTTCCCCGAGAACCATCCGCTGTCGCTCGGCGTGCTCGGCCTCGGCGGCCACCCGTCCGCGCGTGCGTACCTCGACACCGGGCTCGACGTCGTCGTCGCGATCGGCACGAGCCTCGGCGATCTTGCCACCGACGGCTTCTCGCCCGAGCTGCAGGCGACGCGCGCGCTCGTGCACGTCGACATCGACGCCCGCCAGATCGGCAAGAGCTACTCGCCGACCCACGCGGTCGTCGCCTCGGCGGCGGAGCTGCTCGGCAGCCTCGCCGAACGCCTCGACGGGCGCGCCACCGCGGTCTCGCGCGAGCTCTCGCTGCGCGGCGTCGAGCGCCTCGTGCTGCCGCACGCGACGCAATCCGGCTACATCGCGCCGCAGGACGCGCTCGAGGAGCTGCAGCGCGCGCTGCCCGCGGACACGATCTTCACGATCGACAGCGGCGAGCACACGACGTTCTCGCTGCATTACCTCCGCATCGATCATCCGGACGCGTTCGTCGTGATGACCGGCCTCGGCTCGATGGGCCAGTCGATCGGCGCGGCCATCGGCGCGCAGCTCGCGCATCCCGAGCGCTCGATCGCGGCGATCGTCGGTGACGGTTGCTTCGCGATGAACGCGTTCGAGATCGCGACGGCGGTCGCCGAGCGGTTGCCGATCCGCATCTTCGTGTTCAACGACGAGCGCCTCGGCATGGTCGAGAACGGCCACAAGGCCGTCTACGGCCGCACGCCCGAGTTCGGCACCGGCCACATCGACATCTGCTCGATCGCCCGCGGCCTCGGCGCCGCCACGCTGCGCGTCGACACCGTCGGCCAGCTCGCCGCCGCCGAGGACGTGCTGCGGCTCTGCCCGGGCCCCGTCGTGATCGACGTCCGCGTCGACCCGGCGATCACGATCAAGAAGCGCGACCGCATCGGCAACATCGTCAAGCCGCCGCAGTGGTCGGTGTCGAAGCTGGAGAAGACGAAGGTGCCGCACCTAAGGGTCGTGAGGCAGTGAGCGACTGGAGCCCGCCGTCACGCGGCGCCCTTGACGATACTCCGTGGAACGAACAACTCGTCGCTCACGCAGTAGATCCTCGCGATCCGGATCGAAGGGTCCACGGGTACGCCGTGCTTCGCGACCTCGCGATCCATTACCGCTCCTCGGATGTTCTCTACCTGGCGATCGTCGGCGAGTTACCCGACGATCGCGCTTCGCGCTTGTTCCATCTCGCGTACTGTGCGTTCGTTCCTATCTCGGTCGGTGA